>PFSC01000128.1 GCA_002788865.1 Candidatus Roizmanbacteria bacterium CG_4_9_14_0_2_um_filter_39_13 | reverse complement strand
CGGGGGCGGGAATGACAACGTGTGTCAAGAAGAGTGAACTCTTACGTACGAATTCATGAGTTTGATTTTTTCCTATCAGTTCCGTATAATACATATCTTATGGCAAATAGTATTTCATTTAAAGAAAGCATCCTTTCAATCGGTGATACGATTGCAGTAGACTACAAAATCAAAGAGTCTGCAGACAAAGAACGTATTCAGCAGTTTGAAGGGATCCTCATCAAAATTCGTGGAGCATCTGAGCCTACACGTATGATCACGGTACGCAAGATCTCAAAAAGCGGTATTGGAGTAGAGAGAATCATTCCTTTGCATTCGCCATTTGTCGCATCAATCAAAGTGACCAAAAAATCTGGCTTCAACAAAGCACGAGCATACTACATTCGTGATCTTTCTCTCAAGAATACACGACAGAAACTGTATGCAGGTCAGACTAGCTCGTAATAATTCCATATTCTTCTTTTTTCTACTACACTTATAGTAACTAATTGTTTTGTTGATACATATGTCTGAGAATAAGGTAACAGGTGCAATAGGTGAACGCTACGCGGCAGAATATCTTCAATCTCATGGATTTCGTATCATTGAAATGAATGCAAACTCAAGGTGGGGAGAGCTTGATATTGTTGCAGAGAAGGAGGGAAAAATCATTTTTGTTGAAGTAAAAACCAGATCAAATACTCTCAAGGGTAAACCATATGAGGCGGTAAGTTATGGAAAGCTCAAACGGGTATATCGAACAATTCAACATTATATTCTTGTTCATGAACTTGAGAAGAGAGCACATAGGCTTGATGTCATTGGAATAGTGCTAAATCCTGACAAATCCGTTCAAGAGCTCAAGCACTTTGAGAATGTAGGTTTTTAGTTTTTGAGGTGTTTCGAATGGATATTCGTGTGATTTTTTGTTAAAATGTCAGTTCTTATAAACAGAGAGTTTGAATAAATATTTTTGTTCCTTGAGCATTGATCTTTGAAAATTGAAGGCGGCCCCATCGTCTAGCGGTCTAGGACACCAGGTTTTCATCCTGGGAATCAGGGGTTCGAATCCCCTTGGGGTCACCAAAAGGGAAATCGAAGATTCGCAAGGTGGAGCGCTCGCAACGCCCCCGCCCGTTGCGAGCGCCTTAAAGGCATAATTCAAATTCGCCGAGAGCCGCCGATTCAATAAAGAATAGTTCGAGCCGACTTTTTTTGCCATGATTGCCAAATCATGGCAATTATTTTTTTCGCGCGCGCTTTTTTGCGCCTATAAGGCGCAATTTACGAATTCTCTCATAGGTTCGAGCCAAACAGTTCCATTTTTTGACCTTCTGTTTCGCATTTCAGTTTGTCTTTTTCTTCGGCTTCACTGATCCATTTTTCAAAATATGACTCCCAATCTTCGTGCAAGCCGCAATCACGAATAATTTTCCTTAATTGTATTTCTGTATCGGGTTCAGAAATATATTTTTGATTACATAGTTTTATTTTTTTTGTACAGCGGTAGTAAATGAAAGTTTGTCCAGTTCCATTTTTGTATTTTTTAATGTGTTGCTCGGCAGTGATTACGGCGCCGCACTCTCCACAAGTGG
>PFSC01000059.1:417-1636 GCA_002788865.1 Candidatus Roizmanbacteria bacterium CG_4_9_14_0_2_um_filter_39_13 | reverse complement strand
AATCCAGGAAATAGATTCCCATTTTCTTGGGAATGACAAGGGTGGATGCGTAAGGTGAATTACAAAGCTTCTATATGATTGTGGGTTATTTGAAAAGATCGTATTTCCCGAGGGTACCACAGGGTACTACGATCCAAATATCATTGAATAATAGTATTCGTGCATTTGCTATAATAGTCGTATGGATATAGCTATCAAAAAATGGATCGAGATCGCAGAAAGCGACTTTCAAGATGGTATAGTGCTTCTCGATAGCAAGCGATATTCGGGGGCTCTTTTTCATTTTCAACAAGCCGTTGAAAAAATATTAAAAGCCCACTGCTTTATCAACACGGGAGACATTCCACCCAAAAGCCACGATCTTCTCAATCTCCTCGATTGTGCAAAGCTGAATCGTGATGAGATTGACCTTAATAGCCTCAAGGATCTTTCGCTTTCCTATGTACGACTTCGCTATCCGGATCTTGACCAAACGTATTACGCTCATAAAGATAAAATACTCAAGATTATCAATTTTGCGCAAGAGTTTTTCCTATGGACCAAAAAGCAATTGCTACAGAGCTAAATAGATTTATTTCACGCGTCACGAGAAATCTACCAATACGTCACATTATTCTATTTGGGTCTTTTGCAAAAAATAGTGGTCGGGATGATAGTGATATCGATCTGCTTGTGTTGGGAGATTTTAAAACAAACCAAATTAATGATCCAACACGAGCGTTGTACGAAACATATTGTGATCTAAACTCCAAACATCAGCTACATGTTATCGGACTAAATGTGGACGAGTATGAGAATAAGACTGATTCAATAACTCTCACAAGCATCCGTAATACGGGAAAAACCATCTTTTTGGCACAGAACAGAATATAAGATCACTCTTTATATGCATCTGCCAGAAGCTTCCCCTGCCAGTCGAAGGCAGTGTCAAGATTGCGAGGATGGGCAAATTTGATAAGCTCCTGTGATACGAGTCGCATGAGGTGGTATGCCGCAAGCTCCGATTTCTTCTCAATTTTTTTGTAAAGCGAATGATCGCGATTTATAAAAATGATCCCTCCATCGACAAAACTTTCTCGATCTTCGACACCAAGATGAGCAAATGAGACAAGGAGCTCCGATCCTCCGATTGTGATCTTTTTGACAATCCTCCTCTCATCTTTGAGAACTGTTTTGACATGTTTTCTCATCTTTGGTCTGAGTTGATCAACTGCATTTT
>PFSC01000059.1:0-281 GCA_002788865.1 Candidatus Roizmanbacteria bacterium CG_4_9_14_0_2_um_filter_39_13 | reverse complement strand
AAGCCACCCTGCCGTGCCACGCACCGTCGTACCGAATAAGAGAACGAGAGAAAGGATGAAAATCGTCAAAAAATAAAGCGCCGTACTATATTTCTGTATATGCCGATAATCCAAGAAACCGACGAGAAACATACTGACCAGGCCAAATATGGCGAAAACAGTCTGCTTCAAAAAATAATCCACCCCCGAAGCGACCGATAGACTATACAGCGTCAGCAGACTCACTCCCAAAAGAAGCAATGTCACCGCGACCAATACGAAATCAAATTTGAAAAAGAATC
>PFSC01000023.1 GCA_002788865.1 Candidatus Roizmanbacteria bacterium CG_4_9_14_0_2_um_filter_39_13 | reverse complement strand
CCAAGAAAAGCTGATGGAGATGCAGATGACTTGGCGCGGCAAGCACGTATAGCTGAGCTGGGGCGTCTGGATCAAGAGAAAGCAGAAAAGAGGAAAGCTGAGCATGATGCATTTTCGCAAGTGGGGAGAGCACGACAACTAAGTACTGGAGAAGCAAAGGTAGTTACTGATCCAGACGTGCTCATCATGGAAGATGATATGGAAAATTTATTAGAAGTACGACAGAGATGGCATCAAACAAAAAGCGAGAAGTCCCAAGAATTTTACGAACATCAGAAACTAAGTAGTAGGATTATAGGCAAATGGATAGATCGGAATATGGATGATAGTATTAATCCAGCAATAGTGCAGTTACAACAGGCAGTTGCAATGTATAAAGATAATATAGATATTCATATTGACGATAAGATAGATAATTTAAAAGCTTATTTTGATAGAGCACGTAGTAAACCCGAGGAAGAAGCGTCTCATTCCGTCAGAAAATTCCTGGATGTTGCCCAAAGTGTGGTATATGTAATTCATAAAGAAGATAAAAGTGCGGATCATCCTGAGCTTGTCGTAACATACAATAGGCTGAAGGATTTATATGAACAAGCAAGAAATTGCAAAGTGCTTGATTCTTTTGAGCTTATTGGCAAAACAAAAGAAGAAATTGGTCATGTTGTAAGAAGCTATCTGCAAGATCATAAGACAAATAATGCAGTTGTTTCACATGTGAGCGATATAGGAGTACAGCCTTTAAATATGTTCGAAGATTCAAATAAGTGGCGAGCTTTTGTTGAGTTTGCAGAAAAACCGAAAGCTGACAAAAATGCTCTTTTGCAAATTGATCATAATTATGAAAATTTGGTAATACTCCGTGAGGAAGCAGATGATTTCAATCGTGCAGATTATTATTCACTTCTACAAATCAGGGGTGATGTAGATAATCCAAAAGTAGTTAAGCGTGCAATAAGATCAATGAGATCTTTTTATCACCCTGATCGATATCGGCAGATAGCTACTGATAAACAAATGGCAAGAATGCAAATATTGTTTGGGTATATACAAGAAGCAGAAGATACACTACTGGACCCAGAAAAAAAACAAAGATATGATGACTGGTTGGAAAATGGAAATAGTTATTTAAAGTCGGTAAAGTTGGGAGATCTTGAAAGAGCAGAAGAATTGGCCAGAAACATACAAGCAGAGCCAGCCTCACTACCTATTGAAACACCAAGAAAAGCTCCAGAAACTATGAAAGAGCGGAAAGAGCAAGGGGAAATCTGGAAAATAGATACCAGTAAATTAAGAAGTGTTACTCAACAATCCGGAAGTCCATCCCAGCGACCTCCCAAGATCGGAGAGAGTCAAAATGCAGTTTCTAGAGACAATTTACAAGTATTGATAGATCAGATATTAAATCCAAACATAGCAGGAATGAATCTTGGATTTGTGCTAGGTAACAATCGGTATGTATCGGTCATCAGTATCGCAGAACAAAACAAGAAAGGGATAATACCAGGTAATGATTTGTGGCTTGAGTATGTAGATAAATCTGGGCGATTTCAAGTGATCGACAATTTTTATGAGGCACAAAAAGTTGCGGATGTGTTGAAATCATTCGACATATCTTAGAGTGTGT
>PFSC01000048.1 GCA_002788865.1 Candidatus Roizmanbacteria bacterium CG_4_9_14_0_2_um_filter_39_13 | reverse complement strand
GTGGACAGTTCACCTCCTAGTGTACTGTCCATTTTAATTATTCAAGAGCCCTGCTTTCAAGTACTATTGAGTTTTGAAATGGGTTCTAAAGAGTATTTGAAACAAGGTGTAAGTCATTGTGGCGCATACTCTGTAAAGGGCGTCCTAGGTGCGGTTGGTTTGGATAAAACACACCATCCAAAAGAATATCATCTAAATTGGTTTTGCAGGCTTACGGGGTTAACGCTTAATAAGCAATATTAGCCACTGGTTTTCCAATCATATGGTATAAAAGCTATACCAAAGTCCACTCAACACATTCCTGATGATAATAAACTACAGATCTTAAAAAGACAAATAATGATTGGAAATCCCGTTATGGTTTGGATAGGTAATGGATATTTGCCAAACGGAGGGTACAGTAGAATCATGAGAATGGCCATATGCCATTGGATTACTATTTGGGGATATGATGATGAGAAGAAAGTATTTTATGTCTATGACTCGGCAGTTCCAAAAAATCACCATGACGTTACCGTTCCAATTGGCAATGTAAAAAGAACATATAACGAAATGTTGCGGGATTGGAGTGGTGCTTGGCTACCAAGATTGTGGGGATTTACAAACTACCAATATATAGAGATTAGCTTACAAAAATAAATAATGAGGATGAAAATAAAAACAAAAACTACCCTAACATGTCCGAGGTGTGGATTTAAAAAAGAAGAGATAATGCCTGCGGATGTCTGTCAGTTTTTTTATCAATGTCAGCGTTGCAATGAGGTACTGAAACCTAAAGAGGGTGATTGTTGTGTATTCTGTTCATATGCCGACACAAGATGTCCTCCAAAACAGATAGAAGAAGCTTAATGTTATTAGATGATATTTTAATAAAAAACTATGGATTTTGACTATACAGTACAAACAGACAAAACATTTGATGATGCGGTAACAACCGTAGAACAGGAAACCAGCAAGGCAGGATTTAAGGTACTACATATTCATGACGTGCAAGCAACACTTGGAGCTAAAGGATTTGAAATTGAGCCGTTTAAAATCATTGAAATCTGCAATGCAAAATCTGCTTTCACGGTCCTTCAGGCTGATATAAACATCGGCCTCTGTTTGCCCTGTAAGATAAATGTGTATACTAAAGAAGGAAAAACATTTATTTCTGGCATGCGACCTGTTATTCTTTCCCAGTTTTTTCCCGATGCCAAGTTGGGCACATTGCCTGAAGAAATTGATCAAGTGATTCAAACTATTATCATTAATTCAAAATAACTATGAAAAAACTGATTTTTATCGCCATACTTATAGTTGGGGGAAGCGTTTTCTTTCCACAAAATACTTTTGGGCAAAGTATGATGAATGCCGAGAATACTGCAAATGAAACGGTAGGGGAAGACCGTATACACACCGAGTCAGTTGAGATAGTACTCCAGGAACTCCTGTCAAAACAAAAGATTGACACTATCCAAAAACTCGATTGTGAAAAGATAATCGATGAGGACCTGGAGCGCCTTGGAGATGCGATCATGGAGCAGCAACACCCAGGTGAAGCCCATGAGGTAATGGATCAGATGATGGGTGGGGAAGGCTCCGAGTCATTGCAACGGATGCATATTGCCATGGGAAGTAATTATTTAGGCTGTGCAGAAAATAGTGAATTTGGGATGATGGGTGGAGGAATGATGTCCATGATGATGGGAGGAGGTGGAAAATCTATGATGGGGAACTTTGGTTCAAATTCTATGAGCACATTTGGATGGGGGTTTGGATGGATCTTCATGATCTTGTTTTGGGGTTTGATATTTCTCGGTATTGTCACCTTGGTAAAATGGATTGCAAGTCAGAATAAAACTCATATTCAAGAAAAGTCAGCATTGGATATTCTCAAAGAGCGCTATGTCAAGGGTGAGATTGATAAAAAGGAGTTTGAAGAGAAGAAAAAAGATGTGAAATAAAATCCTTGAAATAAAATCTTTTGACAACTTGGGTGTAATAATGATATATTCAAATTATCGAATATGTTATTTATTGTATTCTTTTTTTATGAAAGAAATATATACCTGCCCAATGCATCCGGAAATTCAGCAGGATAAACCCGGTAAATGTCCCAAGTGCGGGGGAATGGATTTAGTCAAAAAAAGTTCAATGGATCGCGGAGAAGCTCACTCTGCCTCGCCGTCAGGCGGGCATGACCACGCAAGCATGATGGCAACTCCGGAGGCGGCTACAGATTTTCTGAAACGATTTTTTATCGTTACTGCGTTGTTGGTTCCTTTGGCTCTGTTATCTGAGCCAGCTGTCAAATTTTTAGGCATGCCAGATTTTGCATTCAGATCGTTTTTGGAATTTGGCATTGCGACGATCATATTTTATTTTGGTTTGGTGTTTTTTAAACACGCCAAAATGGAGATTCAAATGAAGCAGTATGGCATGATGACATTAGTATCCATCGGTGTCGGAGCGGGATATCTATTTTCCGCAGTATCGACATTTCTCCCTGCTCTTGAAGTGGAATTTTATCTAGAAATCTCAACGCTTATTTGGGTCTTGCTATTCGGTCATTTCTTGGAAGCCAAATCCTCAACGGCCGCAGGCGATGCGTTGCAAGAAGTTGCAAAGTTACTTCCAAAGCAGGCTCACTTGAAAATTGGCAATGACGTGAAAGACGTTGAGCTTGCAACGCTGAAAGAGGGCGATATTGTGGTTGTAAAGGCTGGAGAAAAAGCTCCGGCAGATGGTAAGATCATCAAAGGCAGTGGTAATTTTAATGAGTCTCATATTACTGGGGAATCAAAGCCCGTAGAAAAAATTGTTGGATCCCAGGTAGTTGCTGGCGCAATCAATCTTGATGGTTCGGTTGAGATCAGACTGTTACGTGTTGGGGAATCTTCAACCATTGGTCAAATCCAAGCACTTATCGCATCTGCCAAACAAACCAAGCCTTCGGTGCAAAAACTTGCAGACCGCGCCGCCAAATGGTTGACTTTCTCGGCTCTTTCTGTTTCTATTGCTGCCTTATTTATCTGGTCAGTTATCCTTGGGCAACCAATTGTTTTTGCCGCTACTCTGGCGATCACCGTCTTGGTCATTGCCTGTCCTCATGCCTTGGGCCTTGCCATTCCAACGGTGTCGACTATTGCTACAAAGCTTGCCGTCAATAATGGTATTTTTATCAAAGATATGGGCAAGATCGAAGTAGTTAAAAGTGTTGATTACGTGGTTTTTGATAAAACAGGGACACTTACTCAGGGAGATTTCGGCGTTACTGACATTGAAGTATTGGATGGAAATAAAGAAACACTTTTGTCTATTGCAGGAAGTATCGAAAGCCAATCTTCCCATGTCATCGGAACAGCGATCGTGTCATACATGAAAGAAAAAGGACTTAATTTTGAAGAAGCAAGTAGCATCAAAAACGTAGCAGGTATGGGTATGGAAGGTATGGTCAAGGGAAGTATGTACTTTGTCGGCAACCAGCGATTGATGGTTAAAAAAAACGTAATGACCCCAGATGCTCAACATATTATTGACACCTTTAATGCAGATGGCAAAACCCCCGTATTTATTTCCAGTGAACAAAAAATTCTCGGCATTCTCGGTTTGAGTGATCAAATGAAAGAAGAATCAAAACAAGCAGTAGAGGAACTTCATTCACTTGGTATTAAAGTTGCAATGCTTACCGGCGACACGAAAGCTGCTGCAGCTCCTATTGCCAAGCAGCTTGGCATAGATATGGTCTTTGCAGAAGTTCTTCCTGAAGATAAATATAAACATATAAAGGAATTACAAGACAAGGGTAATGTGGTGCTCATGGCGGGAGACGGGGTCAATGATGCCCCAGCACTCACTCAGGCCAATGCTGGAGTCGCAATTGGTGCAGGCACAGACGTAGCGGTTGAAGCTGGAGATATCGTGCTCACTCAAAGTAACCCACAACATATTGTCCGCCTTATTATCTTGTCAAGAAAAGTATATCGCAAAATGGTAGAAAACCTGTTTTGGGCAGTTGGATACAACGTGCTTGCGATTCCCGCAGCTGCGGGGTTATTCATACCTTTTGGATTCAGACTAACTCCGGCTGTGGGGGCACTTCTGATGAGTATGTCAAGCGTAATAGTGGTGATAAACGCCATGACGCTTCGCAAAGCAAAGTTAGGGGTTTGAAGCCTATAAAGAACTTTTAATGTTTTTAAATATTGTTTTGTGAGATTTTAAACTCAAAAATTCTACATCAAATGTTTCCATAAATCCAAGTCTTCCAAGAAGCGGTGGGACTTCATCGCTGTCAAAAAAAGCAAGTGGTATTTCTCTTAGAAAATCTCCAATTTTTACTCTTATTTTTTGTTTGTAAAGATATATTTTTTGCTCCCCCCCGACACCTACGGTTGTATCTAAAATGCAATCTCTTTCTAGAGAGATTCCTAAGTCATTTGAAACATATCTGGGTAAAATTGTAAAATCGGCACCTGTATCAACAATCATCCAGACATCAGACCATAAATCTTTAATTTCTGATTTAAATGAAACTTTGGCTACCGGACGAAAAATTTTACCGAAATAACTTTTCCCACCAAATTCATAGTCAAACTTTACATCCATAATATTAAGGATTGAGCTTTAGGAAGGTAAGCGATTTCTGGGGTCTGGTTTGGATATTTTATTCTTACTTTTTGTAAAATTTCTCCGGCACCCTCACCAGTTTTTGCTGTAAACACTTTTCCCCCTATAAGTACAATATGTTTCCCTCTGAACTTAGGGTTTTTAAAAATATCCATCATTGTAGTTTTCTTTGTCATAACTTCATTATACTACCTGAAGCAAAAAAATAGTTAGAAAATTTAAGTTGTACCGTAAGGTGGTAGAGAACTTGTTTTGAGCTGTGGGGGCACTCCTGATGAGCATGTCAAGCGTGATTGTGGTGATAAACGCCATGACTTTGAGGAAAGCAAAACTTCAGGTTTAAAGCAACATTTACAACGGACTTTTGCCCTTCTTTAAGATCATGTAGTTTGGAAAAACTGATATACTCCTTTATGTACAATAAATATGCTTTACGAGTTTGGAAACTGCAATTACGCAACCGCAAAATTCTGTCAGTCTTGTCGAGCATTTCTTGCATGCCTTGAGCGCATCAAAGGTTTGCATAATATACAAATCAACGATATATAGAGTTATAAAGTATGGATAAAAAGGAGTTATGTAAAATATTTTGCCTATCTTTATACTAAAAACTATGCAAAAAACTATGCAAATTCTTAAAGACATATCAGAAGAAAAGATGACCCATATGTTCATAATGCAACAAATGGGATCTTTTCGTTTTGCCGACGAAATGCAACAAATTATGGACAAATTTGGCGTTGATAGAAAGATTATCGATAATCCAAACTTTAAAGATCAAAACGAAAATGATCTCAGGCTAAAGTTGCGTCAATCATTTGGAGGTTCTGATGATGACGGTCATCTCTTCGATAATTTTCCGAAAAACGTTTCATGGAAAAGAGCGGTGCTTACAAAGGATGATCTGATGAAGGTCAAGTATATTGATTATGATTATTGGATCGAACTTTCAAATGGCACTCGTTTAGTCAAAGACGGCGCTGTGAGTATTAAAAAAGGTACTGAGATTTTTGGCCAAAGTAATCAGAAATTTTGGGATGCCTTAACTGCTTTAAAAGAGGGGGTAAAATTCCCTGAGCCAATTTTAATCGCCAAAAATCTCTCGTCCGATCTTGTTGTAGTGGAAGGCCATTTGAGATTGACAGTTTATTTACTTGACCCTGCCCATACACCCAACGAAATAGAAATTGTCATCGGTTTTTCGGAAAATTTTCAAGATTGGGACATGTACTAAAAAAACCGGCAAAATACATCACATAACAAGTTGTATCAGGTTACAGAAATTTGCCTTAATTTGCCTTAAAGATAATAATAAGGAAGGAGTCCAAAAACTCCTGATACAACTAAACGTTATATTCAATATTATTTTTGCCCCTAAGAGCCTGTTTGGAAAGTATAGAATTCCCCTCCTTTTCAAGGAGGGGTGTCCTCCGATTCGGAGGGCGGGGTGGTTGATAATAACCACCTCCCCAGGTACCGTACGGTACCTGGTACTCCTCCTTCCAAAGGAGGAGACTTTTCAAACAGGCTCTAAGATAGAAAACTTTTTAATAACCTATAAATTCAATTAAATTATGAGTAAGAAAATCGTTATTGGTTCAAGTATGAAATTTCGTAGTATAGTTAAAGCAATTATGAAAGAATTAGAAAATTTGGGATATACACCGCTATTTCCAAATTTAGATTATAGTTCTGAAGATAAAGATGTTGCTTTAACAATTGAAGAAAAAAATAAATTAGCATGGGATCATTACAGAGCAATTGAAGAAGCTGATGCGGTCTATTTTATTTTACCTGAGGGATATAAGGGAACAAGTTGTAAAATAGAATTGGGCTATGCTCTTGCATTAAAGAAGCTAATTTATTTTTCTGAACCAACAAACGATATGGGATTAGATGGATACCCAAAGAAATTTATTTCTTCAGATAATTTAATTGAATTTAATAATGAATTTGATTAGAACGGGGCAAAAATAATACTCTGAAATTTCCCTTCGGGACGTTGCACTAAATTTCAGCCCTATGGGGAATATAACAAGGGATATGAGGTTACGAAGTCTTGCAGACATCTCCACCCAAATTGCTCCCTGCGGTCGCAACTTATCATATCCCTAACGTTATACGCAATTCAAAAAATATTTTTCTTGAAAATAAGGAACTTTTGATAGACTAAACTATACAATACAAACTTTTATTAAAATGACACTCCGACCCAAGGGTCGGTTTCTGTCGTCCCAAAATCGAGGGATCCCTCCATCCCCGTTACGGGGGGTCGGGATGACGACGCAAGCATCGAGGAATTGACCTTAAAAGAGGCTAACACCAAATGGAGGACCACCATTGCATATTCATCCTTACCAAGACGAATGGTTTTACGTCATTGCAAATGAAATCAGGCGATACAATTTTTCTTCCAAGAAATGTACAACACGCCGTTTTTGCAGACCATGACATGAAAGTTGTTGGCGGACCAATCAAATAAATTGGTTTTCATGTTAAGAACAGGGATCAATTTTGGTTTTCAGAATCTATTACACAGCTCTAATGAGAGGGTATGGTTTTTTAAAGGGGATTAAATTGAGGAAAGCCTATCAAACATATAAGAACGAAAAACATTTTTTTGAACTCACTCCGCCGACTGGCGGATCACCCATATTCCGCTACAAATATCTGTAGTAAAATAGGGGAGTATCGCCGTTTAAAAAATAGTATGACTGAATAAAATAACAAAATAATTATTTATAACACTGCAGACGGGCAAACGAAGATTGAGGTTAAGATACAAGATGAGACGGTTTGGTTAAGCCAAAAGCAGATGGCTGAGCTTTTTAATTGTAGCATGGATAACATAAGCTTGCACTTGAAAAATGTCTATTTAGAAGGAGAAATAGACGAAAAACGAACTACCGAGGATTCCTCGGTAGTTCAAAAAGAGGGTGAAAGAAGCGTCAATCGACCGGTTAGGATTTATAATCTTGATGCGATTATTTCCGTCGGCTATCCCATAAAATCTCACAGAGGTGCGCGAGGAGTTGGCAAGATTTAATCAAAAGCAAATGAACAACCCTGTGCCAAGAGCACAGGGTATCAAAGACTACAACAGTCGTAACTGC
>PFSC01000010.1 GCA_002788865.1 Candidatus Roizmanbacteria bacterium CG_4_9_14_0_2_um_filter_39_13 | reverse complement strand
ATATGCAGTTACGACTGTTGTAGTCTTTGATACCCTGTGCTCTTGGCACAGGGTTGTTCATTAAATATAGAAGAATTTATATAAAATTATGACATTCGTAATTGCTACATTAGTAATAATCTTAGGAGTTATAATATTCTCATTTACTGTTAGCAATATCATTCTAATAACGTTCTTTGCTATTCCGTTCACTAAAAAGCTGGAGAAAATCAGCTTATTAAAAACTAATTACATAGTTAGTAGCTATATCATAAAATTAATTATTCAGATTTTTATTCTTTTTGCGACAACAACAATTTTTTATATTTATTTTTTGAATGGCACATTTATTAGCCTAATGATTGGATATGCCTTTGGTGCTATTGGCATCATTACAAAAATAAAACAATTTAGTTTAAACATGAATAATTTTTCGGATTATTTTGAGATAAATAAAGATTACTTTTGGGAAGAGCTTATTGCTAAATACAATGAGGATAAAAATAAATTATTAGAGTTTATAGTTGCGGCATCAGACAAATTCGATGATAATTCTACAAGAAAAGAAATTGGTAATAAAATATGATTGGTGGTAATAAAGTTGCAAAACGAGGAGCTAGTTTGGGAACTCCCATCCGCTATTGCGTTTTTGTACAAGATAATCAAGAACAATCACTGGAAAAACTTAATAATCTTCACGATAAATCTGAAAAAAGGATAAACGATCTTAAAACTTTGATAAACACATTTGTTAAAGATAACAAAAAAAATAGAGACATCACGAACTTGCCTTATATGGAAAATTTATTGGATAGTCTTAGGCAAGTAGAATATAGTTTTTCTGAATTTATGGAAGCGGAAAAATGTCTTCAGTCTAACATAGTCAACAATGATGGTCAGCTTAATTATTATCTAGAGAAAAAAACCGCAGCTGTCTTGATCTTTTTCTTTAACGCCCGTTCCTTTATGAAAATTGTTGAAAGATACACAAACATTCTTCAAGACATACAATTTAAACAACTTTTGAAGGATACTACTATCATTCGTGATCATTTTGCTCACTCATACGAAAAAGATATCTCTGTTGGATCATATTCGAAAGCCTTTTCGAGTTTTCAAGTTCAGACAGGGTTAAGTTTGGAATCTCTCGTTCTTACGGATTTAACCACAAGTTCTCAGGTTGGTAGGATTTGGTTCTCACTTCCTACTTTTTACTTTTCTTTAAGAGATATTTTTAAAGAACTGAAAGACGAGCCAAAGCTATTTAATAAGCAAGGTAAGTTTAATACAGTTAATTGAGCTTTTTTGTTATTGAATTTTTCCCTAAACCTCCGTGTATATAGGGAGTAAAAAGTTTTCGCGGACGGGAAGGGTGGGTCAAGAAAACATTTTGTTTTTTGTATTTCTTGTTTTACCTGTCCCGATTTCATCGGGACTATAATAAATAAAAATCGCGCGCATTGCTTTTCTGTCTTTGCAAAAAATACATAGAGCGAGGCCGAAGGCCGAGCGGATAAGATAGAAGGCGGCGCGAAAAGGGGCGCGCCGCCTACCTTTGCGAAAACGAAGTTCGAATTTTTCGATATAACTCGACCAAAAGAGAAAAAGAGTCCGGAAAGGTGCAGGTGACGGGTACCTGCTAAACTAGACGGTAAGTCTCTTTCGGAAAGCCCAGGTCTTTCAAGACCTGGATCAGGAAAGAAAAGTTA
>PFSC01000185.1 GCA_002788865.1 Candidatus Roizmanbacteria bacterium CG_4_9_14_0_2_um_filter_39_13 | reverse complement strand
CCGTCACGATCGTATGACATTAAAATATCTTTTGAAAAAAATCCTTTTTCATAAAGAACTGCGTAAACAGCCAAGGCGCCATGCCCCTTACTGAGAATAAAAATGTCACGATCTGGATCGGAGGGTTTTTTGGGATTTGTACGAAGAATTGAATAATAGAGTACTGTCACAATATCAAGAATTGATAATGAACACCCGATATGATGGCTTTCTCTTGGTAAAAGCGATTCAACTATGAGTTGACGAAGCCTTGATACTTTCAGCCTTATCTTCTGTGTAAAACTTTGCATTATCGTAACCTAAATTGATACCAATGAAGAATATTTTTAGCTATTGATAAGAGAGAATTTTGAGGTTCCCAGTTTAATTGCTTTCTACTTTTATTATAGTCCAAAGATTGATAAGGTATCTCATTTTTAACTTGGTTTAATATTTTAAAAGGAACTTTCTTACCTATCGAAGTTTCTACGACTCTAATTACCTCAAAAACGGACATAGTATCCTCAGATCCGAAATTGAATACTTCGCCTTTCATTTCATCAATATGTTCTGCCAACATAAGATATCCCTGAACTACATCTTTCACATATAGATAATCACGCACATAAGTACCATCGCTTCTAATTTCAAAATCTTCATTATCAATAATAGATTTCATAATCCCAGGGATAATACGAGAGTAATTTAAATCTCCTTCTCCATAAATATTACCAAACCGAGTAGTGACAACAGGAACGCCATATGTTTTGAAGTAAGAACTGACGATCAGATCAGCTGCCGACTTTGAAACCTCATATGGATGATCACCACGCAGAGGATCGGATTCAATGTACTTTTCACCCAATTTTGACTTTCCATATGCTTTATCTGACGAAGCGAAAATGACACCCTTGATGCGTGGATACTGTCGCGCACTTTCCAAGACATTTATAGTTCCTCTTATATTTGAATCAAGAGTTCTGCGTGGATTATAATATGCAGTTTCAACGAGGGGTTGTGCTGCAAGATGAAAAATAAAATCTATTTCAAATTTGGTAATAAGATCAAACAGTTTTTCGTATTCAACGATATCAACAGGGGCCATTAAAGTTTTTTTGTCTAACTCCTGCGTCATGAAGTAGGAGGAAGGATTTAGTGATTTGTAAGTCGTGATTACTGTGGCGCCTTTTCTTAAAAGCTGTTCAACCAAATGAGACCCCACAAAACCCGTTCCTCCGGTGACCAATACATTTTTTCTATTTAAATTTGCCGATTTACTTTCCATACTATTGATCAGAAGTTATAATAATTGTTCTATTCCCAAATCTTCCACGGAGGATGACGGTCTTGCCAGAGCTCATTAAGTTCTTCAACTTCTTTATACGTGTCCATACAATACCAAAACCCTTCGTGCTTATAGAGAGATAATTCATTATTTTTTGCAAGTCTTCGTAAGGCGGGGTGCTCCATTTCTCCTTCTTTAAAATATGAAAACGCCTTTTTGTTAAATACCATAAAGCCGCCATTTATCCATTCGGACATTATTGGTTTTTCATCAAACCCCTTTACTTTATTATCTGCTGAAACCTGAACAATACCAAATTTTGAGCTGGGATGAACACCTGTAAGTGATGCAAGTGTATTTTGTTTTTTATGAAAATCAACCAATTTCTCTATATTTATATCTGAAACTCCATCTCCATATGAGACCATGAAGTCATTGTCTTCTTCAGGTATATAATCTTTACAGCGCAAGATACGTTCTCCTGGCAATGTATCTATTCCAGTATCGACAAATGTTATTGAGAAATTGTCTATCTCTTTGCGATTTTCAAGGTAGAAAGTTGTCTTATGATCTTTTGTGTGAAGAGTAAAATCGGAAGTAAAAGCTTTTTGATTGAGAAAAAAGTCTTTGATGTAATCGGCTTTATATCCGAGAGCAAGAATAAATTCATTAAAGCCATAATGTGCATATATTTTCATAATATGCCAAAGTATCGGTTTTTTCCCGATATATACCATAGGTTTTGGCTTGAATTCTGTCTCTTCTTTGAGCCTCGTACCTGTTCCACCACACAGAATAATAGTTTTCATAAAAGGTTATTCTATTGTACCTTTTATGCTTTGTTTTGCCAAGTACATAAATACTTACTGATAATTGAGTACGCCAAACACAAGCACTCGAATACTTCGTCAAATTCATAACGGTTTCTCAATTATACTAGTAATGCTATGCTCAAACCTTTCATCTCTGTCATTATCACAAATAAAAATGCATTCAAATGGCTAGATAAATGCTTAGCATCGCTCGAGTCTCAAACCTATCGAAACTTCGAAGTACTATTTGTTGACAATCTGTCAACCGACGGTTCAACAGAGTATGTAGAAAAATCTTTTCCTTGGGTTCAAGTTATCCGTAATAAAATTGATTTAGGTTTTGCAGGTGCAAACAATATTGGCGTCAAACGTGCAAAAGGAGTCTATGTTTTTCTTATGAATACTGATGCTTTCCTGGAAACAGACACACTGAGTAAACTTGCGTCAGTTTTAATTAATAACCCAGAATATCATCTCATGCAGCTTGACGAAAAAAAATATGATAAGACGGATTTACCTGACAGATACCTTATCTTCAGTATGGATATTTTTGGTTATCCAGTAGGAACAAATGGAAAGGGACCAATTTTTTATGCAGATGGGGCTGCGCTTGTTGCAACAAGAAAATTGTTTATGCAATTGAATGGTTTTGATGAGGATTTCTACATGTATCTCGAAGATATGGATCTTTCCTGGCGAGCAAGAATTGCAGGAGAGAAAGTATATTTTTTGAAAAATATATATGTATATCACTCCACAGGAGGAACTTCTGTTCCAACCATTATGAAGGGGTCAAGCTATACCACAACTTCAAGTAGAAGGTTCCACGCACAGAAAAATAACCTTCGCTCAATTATTAAAAACTACTCCTTGGCCAATATTTTATGGGCATTACCGATTTCACTATTATTAGCCTCTGCCGAAGGTTTTTTATATTTATGGAAGGGGAACTTAGCCGGATTTATCGCTCTTCACAAAGCCATTTGGTGGAACATCGTCCATCTCTCTGAAACATTGAAAGAGAGAGCTTATGTCCAGCGTTTGAGACGGATCCATGATTCTGTAATAATGAAAAATATGAGATACGTGATCTCAAAATTGGGATCCATAAAGCATCATGGCATTCCAAACATGAAAATATGATTCAAAAAAAAAGAACTATCATTCATATATTAAGCCATTCTCTGGAATCTGATAAAAATCTAGAATATCATATCGAATGGAACTGGGCTTCAAGGCTGGCAAAAAATACTCTTCTATATACTCATATTTTCGAACATGAAGTGTGGTATCCGGTCAGACATCTTGAAATACCAAAAGTAATCATAAAAAACTCAATCACCTATAGACTTTTCCCCGCAAAAACACTGAACGTCGGACTTGAATCCTATTTCGGCCTGATACATTGTCCACTTTTATTTCAGGAGCTAAAAAAGCATAATCCAAAAAAAACGCTCATTCATGTCCAGGGAGAGCGAGGGAGTATTCTTCATGGGTTGCTTTTCCGTCATTTTCAGTTTCCTATACTTGTCCAGTATCATGGGTATGGACAGCCACCATGGCTTGACTGGATTGAAACAATAAGTACGAAACTCATTGAACGGATAACATTTCAACGAGTAAAACATTTCTTTGTTCCGATTCGTCCTCGTGTTGAATATTTGACCAAAACCCTTCATATTGATCCTGAAAAAATTAGCTTTGAAAATATTACCGTTGATTTTGACCGGTTTCAAATAAGAGATAAACAGTATGCAAGAAAAAAACTCGGACTTCCCTCCGATGCTTTTATCATCTTGTATGTGGGTTCCATGGTCAAGACAAAAGGTATTGATAAGATTATAGACGCTTATGAAACACTGAAGAAAAAATATCCACATATTTACTTACTTTTTATTGGAGCCCGAACGTTCGATCCTTTATATGCATATGCACTAGAAAAAGCAGATAAGGTCATTGGTATCGTCGCAAACCAAGACGTACCATTTTATTACAATGCGGCAGATGTCTACTGTATGTTCGGCAGTCCCAAAACGACAAAATATGGGGGAGTTGGTATTGCTTCTTACGAAGCGTTGGCTTCAAATTTAAATGTGATTTCGACAAACTTAATTCATTTTCCAGATAAAATCATAAAGCAAACAGGCTTCATCCCAAAAAATCAAGACGACCTGATAAAAAATCTTGAATTTATCATACGCAATCACTCTTTTCATTTCAATGCACGCCCGATCATTCGGCCGTATGTCTCAAATGATTGTATAATGAAAAAAATTATTGCCATATATAAAGATACTTTAGAAATCACAGTATAAAATCTCTTTAGTTATTTTATATTGAATAGTTTGTATAATGATACCAATTATGTATACGTTGAAGGATAAAAATGTAGTAGTTACTGGGGGAGCGGGTTTTATCGGAAGCCATCTCATTGACAGATTGATAAAAGAAAATCCGAATCGTATCGTCGTCATTGACAATCTTTTTTTGGGAAATGATGCAAATCTCAACGAAGCAAAAAAATCATTTCCAAATCTTACGATATACCACCATAATCTTGCTGACTATGAAAATACCAAATCTATTTTTGAAAAAGAGCAGATCGATGTGGTATTTAATCTTGCGGTGATTCCTCTTCCTACATCACTACAAAAGCCTGTTTTTACCTTCGAGGAAAATGCAAATACTGTTTTAGTGGTATCCGAACTCCTACGTAAGAAGTTTTATAAATCACTGATTCACTTTTCTTCGTCAGAAGTTTATGGTTCGGCAGAATACACCCCAATGGATGAAAACCATCCACTCAATCCTTGTACGCCATATGCAGCAAGTAAAGCCTCTGGGGATCATCTTGTTCTTTCGTATGTCAAAACATTTGGTGTTGATGCTGCTATCGTACGTCCATTTAATAATTTTGGACCGCGACAAAATAGGGGAAAATATGCAGGAATTATTCCCATTGTTATTCAGCAGGCTTTGCAAGGGAAACCGATAACCATCAATGGTGATGGCTGTCAAACAAGAGACTATATTTTTGTCAAGGATGTCGCCGACGCTGCAGTAAAGATATTTAAAGAAGAAAAAACCAGAGGAAAGATTCTCAATATCGCAAGCGGGGAAGAAATCTCCGTCAATGATTTGGTAAAAAACATACTGAGAATTTTGAAGTTGGATATAAAAATCGAGCATCAAGCAGTCCGCCCGGGTGATGTTCAACGTCATTTTGCCGACATATCCTTAGCAAAAAAACTCATTGGTTTTTCACCAAAATCAGATATAGGTGGAGGACTGCAAGAAACGGTTGAGTGGTATAAAAATGAATTTCATAAATAATATGCAAAAACAAAAACTAATCAAACTTATTGAACCAGATTTAGGAAATGATGAGCTTTCTGAAATTCGACAGGTTTTCAAGTCGGGGATTTTGACACGAGGACCAAAAGTTGAACAATTCGAAACACTTGTTGGAAAATTTGTTGGAGCAAAGTATGCCCTCGCAACAACATCAGCGACAACAGCATTGCATCTTGCACTGGCGGCTCTCGGAATCGGTCCTGGCGATGAAGTACTTGTTCCAGACTATACATTTCCTGCAACGGCAAATGTTGTGGTCCAACTTGGTGCGATTCCGGTTTTGGTGGATATTGATCTTGACACATTTACCATCGACCTAAAAGATTTAGAAAAAAAAATTACCAAGCGATCAAAAGCAATAATGCCCGTTCATGCATTCGGTTTATCCGCGGATATGAATCCCGTTAATGTTCTCGCAAAAAAACATCACTTGTTTGTAGTAGAGGACGCGGCGTGCGCTCTAGGAACAACATACTATGGAAAAAGGTGCGGTAATTTAAGTGACATTGGCTGTTTTAGCTTTCACCCGCGTAAGGCAATCACCACAGGTGAGGGTGGTATGATTACGACAAACAGTAAAAGATTGGCAGATCAAATGTCTCTCCTTCGCAATCATGGAGGACTGAGGAAGAATGGCCGTTTTACGTTTCTTGCTGCAGGATATAACTATCGGCTAAGTGACATTCAAGCAGCTGTTGGCGTTGCGCAGATGCATAAACTTCCCGATATCCTCCGTAAAAGAACAAAACGAGCCCAAGATCTTTATACTGCTTTAAAAGATATTGACGGCATTTCTCTCCCCAATATTCCTCCATGGAAAGGTCATGTATTTCAATCTTTTGTCATTTTACTTGATATGAAATATAACAGAGATACAGTGATAGAGAATATGAAGAAAAAAAATATCGAAACAACGCTCGGTACTTATGCATTGCACGATCAACCATTTTTTATGAAACAATATGGGTATAAGGCGAGTGATTTAAAAAAATCACATTATGTATATAAGCATGCTCTTACGCTCCCTCTTTACGCACAAATGACAAAACAAGATATTAATCGGATAGTTGTTGGTCTGGCAGAATCGTTAAAAGAATAAAGAAGTCTTTAATCTCAAAATATGAAGGTTATTTTTATCGGAAGTCAAAATATTGGATATGGTTGTTTGGAGGAATTGATAGAACAGAAGCATGAGACACTATTGGTCTGTACTTCAAATCCCGATCCTCATGAGAACGAATGGTATTCTTCTGTAAAAATTCTGGCGCAAAAAAACAAAATCCCTTTTGAGATAGATCCTGATCTTAACTCCGCTTATTGGATCAAAAAAATATTTAAATTACATCCTGATTGTATTTTTGTCATGGGTTGGAGAAAATTAATTTCAGAAAAAATTGTCAGCTTACCATCTTATGGATCCATGGGAATCCATTTCTCCCTTCTTCCCCTTGGTAGGGGATTTGCACCTGTTAACTGGGCAATTATCTTGGGTTGGAAAAAAACGGGCTCAAGCCTTTTTTATCTTGATACAGGTATGGATGTTGGAGCCATTGTAAGTCAATGTCACGTAAATATTTCTTTCGATGATACTGCAAAAACTTTGAATGATAAACTCACTTCAGCAAGTATTCTTATGTTTCGTAAAATGCTACCAAAAATTGCAGATAAATCAGCACCAAGAAAAATCCAGAATCATGCAGATGCACAGTACTTTTCAAAACGAATTCCCTCTGATGGTCAAATTGATTGGAAGCAATCGTCATTGCAAATTTATAATCTGATTAGAGGTCTCACATATCCATTTCCTGGAGCTTTTTCATACCTTGATAATCGTAAGGTATTTATTTGGAAAACCTCTATTCTGGAAAAAATTCCTGTTTGGTATGGAATTCCCGGACAGATTCTTCAACTATTGTCAAATGGCGATGTTTTAATTAAAACGGGAGATGGTATATTGAAAATTGAAAAAGTAGGTTTAACAGAAAAAGAAATTATTTCACCTCAGAAGTATTTTAATAAACTTAGTATTAGACTTAAATAAATGATACCCATATCAAAACCAAATATATCAAAAAAAGAAATTAAGGCCGTTCTTGATGTCTGTAAATCAGGAATGCTTGTACAAGGGACAAAAGTACAAGAGTTGGAGAAAAAAATTGCAAAACTGTGTGGAACAAAGTATGCCGTTGCTTTCAGTAACGGCACAGCAGCCCTCCATACTGCACTATATGCTACAGGAGTTGGGCCGGGAGATGAAGTTATCACAACCCCTTTTACTTTTGTTGCAACGGCAAATGCTATTCTGATGCAAGGAGCCGTTCCTGTATTCGTCGATATCGCA
>PFSC01000079.1 GCA_002788865.1 Candidatus Roizmanbacteria bacterium CG_4_9_14_0_2_um_filter_39_13 | reverse complement strand
TGGGTGTATCATCGTAAGATCTGTATTGGCGAACGACGTTTTGATTAAAGATGTATATAAAACCAAACTGAGGAAAGACTCGGAGACTCATCACAAGTATCCCCATTAATCCAAAAATAAAGATATAGATCAACGCAGAAGTGTATAATCGTGCATGATTTTTCAGGAGATTATGGAGTCCCCATGACATGACAACAATAAGAGGAGTAATGATAGGGTAGATAAATCTGATACCTTTGTTAGCAAGAAGAGTCATCACGAGATAAATGCCAAGGATTTGAAGTGCATAGAAACCGGTATGAGGGATTTTTGATTTAAAAAAATACCATATCCCACCAACGAGAAGAGGAAGATATACAGGAAGAAAAAATCCGATAGGAAGCATAAGGAGGTAATAATACCAAGTGAACGGATCGTCAAAATCTCCGGGAGAACCAAAATTGGTACGATGAGAAATATCAAAGTAAATTTGAAGATAGGGGAGATTGTAGATAACAATGGGGAGTACCAATAGGATTCCAATGAAGATACCTATGCCGATGTTGAAGAGTTGAGTTTTGGGTAAACGATGCTTGAGAAGTATATATCCCTCGTATATTACCATCGGGACAAAATACATAGCAGCTTGAATCTTCGAAAGGAGTGTCAAAGAGACAAATATAAAAAAAAGTGCGCTTTGTTTTTTTTTCGTAAGCCAGTCGCTTGTCACATAATAGTACAAAGAGATGCTATAGAAAAGTAAGACAGAAATATCAAGGGAAAGATCTCGTGAACGATTTATAAGATCAGGAGAAAAACCCACCAGCATTGCACCTAATAAAGATGCCCGCTTACTATGAGTAAGTTTGTAAATAAGAAGATACTGGACAAGAATTGAAGCCAGATACAATACAGTTCCTGCATACTGACCCATCTCAATACTTGGGTACGTGAGAAACATCATAAAACCGCCGATCATTTTTCCCAAAGGAAAGTAAGGACTCCGGAGAAAGTTCATGAGAGTCTCAAGAGAGACTGTTCCATGACTCAATTGTGATAAAAAGTACGCAAAATCTACGGCTCCGGTAGTATGTCCTGCCTCGTCCCAGTAAGGCGGGACTCCATCCATGGCAATCCAAGACACATTGAGAAATAAAATAAGAATAAGGAGAATGATGACTTCTTTATGATGTTTGAGAAACGCTGGCATATCCCTATTATAAAGAAAAATAAATAAGAATCATTCTGAAGTAGAGCTCATGATGGTGAAAAATTCGATATACTAGAATCAATGAAAACTATTTGGTTAGGTGTTTGTGCCTGGACGCAGAAAAAGCCACTTTTTGTGGTGCTTTTGATAGGGATTACTATTTCTTCAGTTCTTGCCCTTAAACCTGACCAAACACTCCTTGGGTGGGACAATTACTCTTCCTATTTTCGCCCTGATATAAACGTGTTCCGCCTCTTTTTTGCAACGTGGCGTGAGTTTCGAGGCCTGGGAGTACCATCTGATGCCGAGGTAACCGAGATTGGCAGGCTCTTTTTCTATGGTGTTTCGAGGATTTTTTTCAATGAAAATCTCCTTGACCAGCTCCATCATGTGTTTGCACTCGTCGTTGGCGGGGTCATGATGTATAAACTTGCTGATTTTGTGATCCGAACCTATGACTCAGATTGCAAGTACGTACATCAATATGATTTTTTTGCCTTCATGGCAGCATTTTTCTATCTTTTTAATCTGAATACCCTAAGCGTGTTT
>PFSC01000186.1 GCA_002788865.1 Candidatus Roizmanbacteria bacterium CG_4_9_14_0_2_um_filter_39_13 | reverse complement strand
TGCTGAACAAAAAAAATACCCAAAGGGTTTGGTCGTTGTTGAAGATTGGGTAAGTTTTTTTCCTGATGAGATAAAAGAGCATGTCAAATCAAATTTGACTCGTGAGTTACGTGTCGAAAGTTTATCGCAAGCCTCAGGAGATGTTTGGCCCCTTGAATTATATAGTTGGGGAATGGAGTGATTATGATGAAAAAAGGCTTCGTGGTAACCGCAATATTTGTCGTATCAACCTTTATTCAGTTGGTCAGTCAAATAGTTATAACAAGGATATATGGCGCAAGTCTCGAGCTTGATACATTTCTTGCGGCAGTTACGATTCCTTCAATTATCGTAACTGTTGTTTACGGCACTCTCAACAATGTACTTATTCCCATTTTCGGAGAAAAACAAACAAAAGATCCTAAACGATATGAGAGCTATTTTATTTCCTTATTGTTTACTCTCGGAATACTCTCTCTGGTGGTTTCTATCGTTGTTGCACTGTTTTCATTCCCACTCAGTAATCTTCTCTATCCAGGAAAAGATTCCCATTTCATCAATACCGTTTCACAACAGATGTCAGTTCTGTTTTTTAGCATACCCTTTGCAGTAATTGCAACGATTCTTGGTGCTTATTATTATGTGAAGAAGCATTTTTATCAATTCCCCGTCGCACAACTTTTTGGAAGCATCTCAAATTTATGTATCATAATCGTACTCTATAGTATCGCAGGAATATGGACTCTTATCACTGGATTTATCATAAATCTCATTTTTCAAATATTATTCGTGCTTCCAAAACAAATATCGTTTAATCACTTCAAATTTGTCAATATAAAAATAATTCTATTAGCTTGGATTCCCTTGATAGTCGGACAGTTTATGCTCAGAAGCGATACTATCATTATCAGGTCATATGCTTCATATCTGCCGACAGGATATATTGTATATCTCAACTTGATCTCTAAAATTTTCTCTATTGCAACAAGCGTGATGACTATCGGCATACAAGTTCTTCTGTTGCCATACTTGGTTGAGTATTTTGCAAAAAAGAAATATATTGAAGCAATTCAGGTTGTCAATAAAGCAAAGATCATTTCAATCGGCATGTCTATTGTAATTGCACTCAGCGTATCACTCATGGGACCATTTGCAATAGATATTCTTTTTAAGGGAGGAAAATTTACCACGGAAGATGTGAAAATCACTTCATCTCTTATTCCCATGTTTATTCTTCCTGCAATCGGATGGGGGATTAGTGGAGTATTTTTTCAACCGTTATTGGCACTAAAAAAATACACAACTATCGGGATCATTAGTACCGTTTCATTTCTATTTGCTTTGCTTTCTTCATTTGTGACAAACCAATTCTTCGGATCGCTTCATGCAATATCAGTTGGATTGATTGTACTCCTATTTACTGGCATAATAGGTAGCGAAATCATATGGCAAATAAACAAAAAGAGTCTCTTAAAAATCCTCTCATCACGATCGTAATTGGCACTTTGAATCGTCCATCTATAGTATCTTCTTTGATTGCAGAAATAGAAACTATTTCAAGCAAAATTCCCCTTGAACTTCTTGTTATTGATCAATCGAATCGAGTAAATTTTCAAAACCTACAAAAACTTTTTCCAAAGAAAGCACACTTTAAGCTCGTACATTTTGAGCAAACAAACACGTGCAAATATTTGAACTACGGCTTTCGACACGCCATTGCACCCATCGTCCTATACCTCGATGACGACGTCTCGATCACTGAAAAAACGGTGAAAACTCATCTGAAAGCGTATGATGATAAAACGATTTATGCCGTA
>PFSC01000119.1 GCA_002788865.1 Candidatus Roizmanbacteria bacterium CG_4_9_14_0_2_um_filter_39_13 | reverse complement strand
TTTCTCCTCCAATTTTAATTTTTCGTCAAACAATTCATTCTTTTTCTGTTTATAAATTTCCGGTTCGATAACCTGATCGAGATATCCGTCAAGCAATCTGTTTAATTTTACTTCTGATTCTTGGATTTGTTCGTTTAGTTGTATAGTTTCAGTTTCGGTAGTGACTTTGTCTTTTTCTTCTGCTCCGGTAATCCACTTTTCAAAATATGGTTCCCAATTTTCATGCAAGCCGCAATCACTGACAATTTTTCTTATTTGTACTTCTGTATCTGATTCTGAAATATATTTTTGTGTGCAAGGTTTTAGTTTTTTTGTGCAGCGATAGTAAATGAATGTTTGACATGTGCCATTTTTGTATTTCTTAATATGTTGCTCCGCTGTGATTGCGGCGCCGCATTCGTTGCAGGTCGCCAGACCTGCAAAGGCAAAGTCATGTCCATGTTGCCTTGGTCGCTCTATTTTCTCAACTTGCTTTTGTGCCTCGTCAAACAGCTTTTTGCTGATAAAAGTTTTGTGAGAACCTTGATAATATTCTCCGGCGTATTTGAGAATACCTAAATAAAATTTATTGGAAAGCATATTTTTTACTTGGCCAACTTTTACCGGTTTTTCTCCTTCTCTCTTAATCCCAAACTTAAACATAAATTGAGAAATGCCGGTAAAAGAAATATTTCCGTCAGCAAAAAGCTGAAAGGCTTTTTTGACGACTTTTGATTTTTCTTCGTCAATATCTATTCCCCTCGTTTTTGGATTATTGATGTATCCGTATGGTGCTTTGCTTGGCCATACACCGTTTCGTAATTTTTGTCTGTTTCCTCGTTTGACATTTTCGGATAGGTTATCGACATAATATTTCGATTGGCCAAATGCGATTGAAAGCATAAATTTGCCTTGTGGCGTTGACTCAAACCAAAACGAGGGAAATTTTAAATCAAGGAGTTTGCCGGTATCCAAAAGATAAATTATTTTTCCGCCATCTATTGAATTTCTGGCCAGTCTGTCGGGGTGCCATGAAAGAATGGCGTTAGCCATTCCTTTCTCGATTTTCTTTAATACTTCTGCAAATTGTTCTCTTCCGGGGACTTTAGCGGTTTTGGCCTCGGTGATAAATTCCGTGACAAATAAGTTTTCTCTTTTGGCAAACTCCTTGAGTTCGGCAATTTGGGCTTCAATAGATAAAACTTGTTTATCTTTTTCATCAGTGGATTTTCTGCAATATGCAATATATTTAATCATGGTTTTGTTTCTCCTAAATTTTTGCGTTTTTCTTCATTTTTTTTACGGCGGCTCTCGGCGAATTTGGATTTTGCCTTTGCAGCGCTGTCTGCGGAGGCGGGCGCAGCCAGCGCTGCCCCCACTTCCGATTCGATTTCTTTTTTGGTGAACGTTTTCGAAAAAATTCGAACTTATTTTAAGTCATGTTGTTAGCTCGCCGCTTCGCGGCTCGCTACTCCAGCGCGGCGCCCCCACCCGCCGCGCTTCCGAAAAAGTCGGCTCGAACAAGACAAAATCAATCCTGATTTCGTCTTAAAGAAAAACGCAAAAAATTTAAAGAACTTTTATATAACTTAAATGGCGCAACCGGTGGACTCAACAAGAATTGTGTTCTTATTGTCCGATTGCGCCATTAAAAAACACAATTCCACTTATGCTGAGTCCATTTTAAATATACCAAAGCAGGCTATATAAAAGCAAACCCACCCAAAATTTGTTATACTTGAGATTGAGTATGGAAACCAATACACAAGTGACCTTAAAAGAAGTAAAAACGACTAGGTTTAATTATTCGATACTTGCCATCATCGTTTTGATAGCTGTTGTTATAGGTGAAACTTGGTATATCTCGAATTTACGAAATATAATTAAATTATCTCCAAGTAAACAAACTAATGCTCCCAACTTGGAAAATTTGATATCCATTAAAGGAGTAGTCCGAACCGCAGGATTAAGTGGAGAAGAAAAAGAGAAAGTTGGTTTGTCAGACGTAAATTTTCAAATAACAAATATAGAAGATAGTACACAATATGAAACGAACGGTTATTTTCTCAAAAAAGATAATCTTGAAAGGTTAGTGGGGAAATGTGTGCAAATTATCGGAACCATTCCCAACGAATGGTCAGATGAAAAAATTAAGGAAAGTTATGATTTTCGTCGTTTTGTTTTTGAATATCATCGAATAGCTTTAATACCGACTAAAATAGTTGAACTGAATTATTCAAGTTGTCAACCATATCACGACCTAGACACAGAAGGAAATACTCAGCTTCAGGGAACAATTGTTCGAAATCAAAGAGGATCTCCATTTATTGACAATGACTATGAGATTAGACTGGTTAAGCCAACATTGAGTGTTCTCGGTTTTGAAAACATACCTCAAGACTTCAAATTGATAATTAAACCTGCTAAAAATAGTGTGTGGCCTAACATAGAAAGCCAAATAGGGAAAGAAACAATTATTGTAGGTTATGTTAATAAATCAGGATACGCTAAGGGTGATAATTTAGGGCATTTTTCGGTAACCGGCGTTAGACCACTATTCTCAAACAGGAATGTTCCAGCGTCAATATTGCCTGAACAAGTCGATAAAACATACACTTTTAATGGTATTGAATATGCCATCTTTCAAAAAGGGAGTATGAATGTTGTCAAACCGGGAGATACTTCTGGCATTTTGTATGCAAATAAAGACAATAATACATGGAAAATATTTACTCGCGTAAAAGAACTTTCTAAATCAAAAAACAATCCTTATCTCATGGATTACCAAAACGGGAAATTATATGTTTTGGTTGTAGATACCAACGGCGCTGGTAGCGGTGAGGGTATTGGCAAGCTAATGAGTTTGACTAGTGGCTCTATCACCTGGAATTTAGAATCGTGCTTCTATTATGGGTGGTCTCAAGAACGTTTTTATGAAATAGTTTCTACGACTAAAAACCTACCAGAGGCTATAAGAAAATATATTGCCTCACTACCGCAAAATATGAGCACTCTTTCATCCGATTCTAAGAAGCACTGTAATGATTTTCAACTAATACAAGATTAAAATTATCAGAACTTCTCGCCCGAAGGGCGAGAAAATCGCGCGCGCAAAAAAAATAACGGAAGCGTGGCGGGTGGGGGCGCCGCGCTGGAGTAGCGAGCCGCGAAGCGGCGAGCTAACAACATGACTTAAAATAAGTTCGAATTTTTTCGAAAAC
>PFSC01000109.1:1529-1811 GCA_002788865.1 Candidatus Roizmanbacteria bacterium CG_4_9_14_0_2_um_filter_39_13 | reverse complement strand
GTACGAATTTGTACCGATGCCCGGTTATACCCATATGCAAAAAGCAATGCCTTCTTCGGTCGGTATGTGGGCGGGAAGTTTTGCTGAGAGCTTATTAGATGATTTGAACGTATTGAAAAGTACATTCGATGATGTTGATCAATCTCCTCTTGGCTCTGGGGCGGCTTATGGCGTTTCACTTGAGATTGATCGTGAGTATACATCAAAGCTTCTCGGATTTGGTAAAGTTCAGAACAATTCGCTTTACGCTCAAGTTTCCCGTGTCAAATCACAAGCGGTCAC
>PFSC01000109.1:0-1436 GCA_002788865.1 Candidatus Roizmanbacteria bacterium CG_4_9_14_0_2_um_filter_39_13 | reverse complement strand
GCCATCAGAGCTTTGTACCGGATCAAGCATCATGCCACAGAAGAATAATCTTGATATTATGGAGATACTTCGTGCAAGAACTCATCGCATATTACAATATGCACACGCAAATAACGCAATTTTAGCTGGTTTGCCATCTGGGTATAATGCTGATTTTGCCGAAACAAAAGAATCTTTGTTGGTTAGTTTTTCTATTGTCAAAAGTTCGGTAAGAATATCGAATTTGCTAGTGGCCGGTATAAAGCCAAAAAAGGATAATTTGAAAAACGGATTTTCTAAAGAAATCTATGCAACGCATGCGGCATATCAGCTTGTGAAAAAAGGGATCCCATTTCGTGAAGCATATAAACAAGTAGCTGTTTCACTGGATAAAATCCCACAGTTTAATAGCGTAGAAGTGATTAAAGCATCATCTCATACCGGATCAACAGGAAATTTGCACTTAAAAAAGATCGGACAAGATGTAACAAATGCAATGTTGTGGTGGGAAAATAAACAGAACATATTTTATCTGGCCATAAACAAATTAATAAAACCTATTAATCAACAAGGTCCAGTACTTTTCTCCCACGTACCGTTGCGATTTTAACGAGTTCATCTAAATCCATAAATCGATTTCCGATTATCATATTTGGGAAAATGAGATTGCTTTGTTATTTGAGTGTTTGATAATGTATCAATCAGTAGTGGTCATAAATAATGTCAAGATGGTGACCTCGGTTGAAGTCGCAAAAGAACTTGTGCAAAAACTGAAAGCCGGCGGCGTGAAGAAGTGATTATCTAGCCCATTGGAACTGTGGATTTGAAATAGGGGGTGGAAGGTTGCCACATATGTGGCAACCATAAGAATTCCAATAACTTACTTCGATTCGTCCATCTGGTAGAGTAGCTTGTATTTCAAACTCAGGTCCAGTAATTCCAGCGATAGTGCTTATTTTTAATGTTGGTCTTTTAGGTGCTCTATCAGGTATGCCGGTTTCATGGGGTTTAAGAGGTGGAGATTGTTCTTGAATAATCATTTCTGTATATCCGATTGTTCCACCATTTGTGCCTGCGATAAGTGCACCCATAAACGGAGGTCTTTCACACATAGGTTAAGTTGAATTATTTTTCAAATCCGAGCACCTTCCGTCCATTAACTGTTGCGATTTTGACCAACTCATCAAGATCCATAAATCGATTTCCGATGGCCATAAGTTTGAGCTCATTCCACATGTCTCCATCGGTAAACGGAAGCATGTAGTCTGCGATATTATCAGAGCCAATCGCAACAGTGATTCCATGGTTCACAAGTTCATCCACAGGAGTGAGTGCATTGTGAAAGGGTTGATTTTCTTCGTGACGAGGTTGATCTATCCATGCAGTTGGGCAGCCAATCATCATCACCTCAGCTTCTTTCAATTTTTTATACACCATTTCTCGATATTCTTTTGGTT
>PFSC01000025.1 GCA_002788865.1 Candidatus Roizmanbacteria bacterium CG_4_9_14_0_2_um_filter_39_13 | reverse complement strand
GCCGGGAGTTCCTTGAACACCAAGCTCTGTGCCATAGGTAGAATCTGCAGTGACGGCGTCGGCCCTTTCTCCATTATCAAGACATGCTTCAAATTTCTTTTTATCAAGCTTGAGATCTTTGGCATATTCTTTGAGTTTTTTATCAGATAGAGGTGATTCTTGAGCTTGTCCAGTCCCACCAGTGACACCCTTTGTCTCAATATTTTTTACCCGATAAAACGTGTATCCCTGAAAGAGAAACAATGCAACAATTAATATTGCAAGAAGATTGAATTGTTGACTCAATCTATTCAAGATGGAAGACTCAACGGTGTCTTTGCTTGCTGCGGCCATTTTTGGCATTTCAGAACGAGCTTCAACCGTTACGGGAGGTTTAGCAGAACCTACCTTCTTTGTTGTTTTTTTTGGAGGCATGATTTTTTTGTAATAAATTAATAATTTTGAATAACGTATGTGAGTGTGAAAACTATCATACAGGATTTTGATCAAAAAGCAAAATTGAATATATATACTATCGAATTGTTGATCCAATGGGAAGATTGGTGGGCGCTTCAATAAGCTTTGGTTCACCATTGGTATCTGCTGCCATGAGCATGCCTTGAGATTCTGATCCGGCCATTTTTTTGGGCTCGAGATTTACCAAGAAAATGAATTTCTTATGTATAAAATCCTCAGGAGTGTACCATTTTTGCATTCCGGTCAAGATGGTACGGATTCCAGTCGCTTTTCCCATATTGACAGTCAGTTTGAGGAGTTTGTTTGAATCTTCGACTTTTATTGCCTCCAAGACCTCGCCCACTTGCATATCAAGTTTTATAAAGTCAGCGAATGTTATTGTGTCTTTCATATGTTTTATTTGTGGTAATTATATAACTTGTCATTCTGAGTAGGAACTTAAGCGACGACCGAAGAATCCATGTATTTTCCTGGATCCTTCGCTACGCTCAGGATGACAGAGGGCAATTACTTTGCGTAAATTCTAAACATATTACTGCCAATTTTTTTGAACCGTTTGATTTGTATTTCTCCAATTTCTTTGGTATTTTCGACGTGTGGTCCGCCACAAAACTCTTTGGAGTATGCGCTTTTTACATCTTCTTTATCTTTTCCAATAAAATATATCTTTACTTCATCAGGATATTTTTCTTTGAAAAATGAGCGTGCGCCTATCGTTTCAGCCTCTTTTTTATCCATGACCTTCATGTTCACGGGTATTTCTTGGCTGATTTTTTCATTCATTATTTTTTCAACCTTTTCAATATCTTCATCTGTAGGTTGATTGTCACAATAAAAATCAAATCGCAGTCTATCTGCAGTAATATTTGACCCCTCTTGTCTCACCGAATCTCCAATCACATCAAAGAGTGCTTGATGCAAAAGATGTGTGGCCGTGTGATATTTCACTGTTTGATTTGATTGGTCTGCGAGTCCACCCTTGAATTTGTGATCTGCTGAAGATCTTGATTTGGCTTGATGGGTCTTAACGGCATTATCATACTCTTCTTTACTCAGTTTGATTCCTTTTTCGGACATGATTTCTTGTGTGATTTCAAAAGGGAAGCCATATGTTTGATATAGGTCGAAAGCAATCGTTCCATTTATTTCATCCAATTTTTCTAACTCTCGAAGTCCTCGATCAAGTGTTTTTTGAAATTTCGAAATTTCATCTTGTATCACAGGAATAATTTTGGCAGTATCTACTTTTGCATCAAAATAAATGCCGTTATATGTTTGAACTACTTGTTCCACAATTGGCGCGACTGCTTCTGCAGAAAAACTATTGTTGAGAGCTCGGATTTTGACGAGTGCACGGCGCAAAAGCCTTCTCAAAACATATCCTTGTTCTTTGTTTGAAGGTGTGATGCCATCTTTGATGATAAATGTAGCAGTTTTGAGGTGATCGGCAATGATGCGCATCGCTTTTTGATTTGATGGATCTTCGTATTCGTGATTTGTAGCAGTCTCAACACCATTAACGATATGGCTATTGATGTCGGCATGAAAAATATCTGGGTCGTTGTTTGCAGCTGCGAGTAATCGCTCAAGTCCGCCCCCGAAGTCAACATTCATTTTTGGCAGATTTTCGAATGATCCATCATCTAGTTTTTTATACTGCATGAAGACCGAATTTCCTATCTCCATAAACCGTCCGCAGTCACAGTTTGGATGACATTCTTTTCCAAACGCCGGGTCATGTTCGACATCGAATAGGTAGAATACCTCGCTGTCTGGACCTCCTGGTTCACCAGCTGGCATATTTTTTGGTTCTCCTGCGCGAGACCACCAATTTTTTTCTGCAGGATATAAAAAGATTCTTTCACCAATTTCTGAACTGATTCCAACCCTTTTAAATATTTCTGTCCACACTTCAATGCTTGTTGTATCGCGTGGAGCCTGCTCATTTCCCTCAAATACTGTGACAAAGAGTTTTTTCGGATCAAGTCCAAGTCCGATTTTTTTGTCGGTCAGAAATGTGAAAAAGTTCTGAAGTTGTTCTTTTTTGAAATAATCTCCAAGAGACCAGTTTCCCATCATCTCAAAAAGTGTATCGTGTCGATTGTCTCCAACTTCTTCGATATCTTGGACGCGGATACAATGTTGGATATTAAAAAGTCGAGTTCCTTGTGGATGTTTTTGTCCTAAAAGATAGGGTACAAACTGCTGCATGCCTGAACCAGTAAATAGAGTGGTTGGATCATTTTGTGGAACTAAAGAGATCGGAGGCACTTCGGCATGCCCGTGAGAGACTAAAAATTTTGAAAATCGTTCACGAAGTTGTCGATGTGTGAGTGCCATAAGGTATAATTATAGCAAAGAGATTGCAGTTGATAGTTCATTGTTCATAGCATGAAGCACATACATATTACAACACAAGAAATACGCACAATCCATCCATATCTTAAGAAACTATACATTCCTTCCAAGAGCTCTCACAAAGGACAAAATGGAAAAGTACTTGTGATAGGGGGATCGTCGCTCTTCCATTCATCGCCTATCTGGGCAGCTGAGATCGCTTCACACTTTGCAGATATGGTTCATTTTTCTTCAACTGAGGAGAATAATGAAATCATTCTTTCTCTCAAAAAATCATTTCGTGATGGGATGATCATCCACCAAAAAGATATTCCTGATTATGTCATAGAAGATGATGCAATTCTTGTGGGCCCAGGAATGGTGCGTGCTGAAATTCAAAGTTCAAAATTCAAAGCTCAAAATTTTCAAAGCATAATTCAAAATAAGAATGAAGGAGAGTATGTTCGGTCACTTATGTATTATTTACTCCATCAACACAGTCAAAAGCGATATGTGATAGACGCAGGCGCGCTTCAAATGATCGATCGCGAATGGCTCCATGATTTATCGGAACCAGCGATTATTACTCCACACAAGTATGAGTTTGAGCGACTATTTGGTATTTCTGTTGAAGAGATGCCAACTGAAGAAAAAGAAGAGTGTGTCAGAAAAATTGCAAAAGAGAACAACTGTGTCATACTCTTGAAATCGATAGATGACTTCGTATCGGATGGTACGACATCTGTCACTATTGTTGGTGGAACACAAGGTTTGACCAAAGGAGGAACGGGAGATGTGCTTTCGGGATTGGTTGTTTCGCTGTATGCAAAAAATGACCCCATTACTTCAGCAGTCGTCGCATCGTTTCTCGAAAAACGGGCGGCTGAGGTTCTCATAGAAAAAAAAGGCCATTGGTTTAATACCACCGAACTTCTAGAGATCATTCCAGAAGTTTTGACAGATTTGGTATATAATTAGAAAGTTGGTAGTTGGTGAAAAGCTTCATATGAATAGGGAAACAATGATTGCGATATGCTTTGGTATCGGGCTTGGAGTTCTTGTCGGTGTTGTGGTGCTTTTCCAGACAAACAAAGGTGAAGAAACCAAAGTGATTCCGATTACAAGAGAAAATGATCAACAAAAGGCGGTCGATGAAGATGTACCAGCAAACGCAAGCGGAACGAATCTTTCTGTTTCATCTCCTGCTAATAATTCTATTGTCTCGAAAAATAGCATTGAGATTGCCGGAGTAGCAAAGAAAAATAGCCTCCTTGTGATCCAATCGGCTTCAGCCGAGAAAATTCAAAAAAATGAAAACGAAGAATTCAAAGTAGAAACACCTCTTGCAGTTGGAGAAAATGTGATACAGATCAGTGCCTATTCAGACTCAAGCACTCCACAAGAACAAACATTACGAATTTATTATATTCCTGCAGAATGAAAAAATATCTTTCAATCATTTTCGTACTCAGTCTACTATTTGCAGTGACTCAAACTCCAGCATATTCGCAATCACCTACTAAAGAAGTGTCTGAAGTTCTTGATTCACAGGTGCAAGAGCTAAAAGACAAAGTTGCAGAAAAAGTTGAAGAATTGAAAGAACGAAAGAAACAAGCAGTGTCAGGCATAATTCAAGAAATAAAAAACAACGTGATCACAATTTTGAATGCAGAAAACAACAAAATCGATGTCGATGTGGACGATACGCTCACTTCGTACTATGACATAGTAGGTACAAAGGTAAAAGATAGTTCAAAGGATAATGTAGAAAAAGGTGATTATATTTTTGTGACTGGACCAGAAATCGGCGAGACAGTCACTGCAAATGAAGTATATACAGATACGCAATATATTGTCATGTCAGGAAAAATTACTGAAGTGAATGCAGAAGATTTTACGATAAAGATGGTCACAATAGATAAAACGAATTATATCCTTGATATTGAAAAAAGTTCCAAGCGAAACCTTCTGGATATTAAGACTCTGAAGACCGTTTCGATCGGATTTTCGAAATTGAAAGAAGGAGATTCAGTTCACGCAGTGGTCAAAGCTGATATTGAAAAACCTGATCAGACTCATTTTAGCGCGATCAAACTTTTGATCATCCCGAATGAGTACTTTCTGCAGTAATACCTTCAAGTCACATCAAACTTTCGAGTCTGGTGTGGTTGTGGTTCAGCACAGTAATTTTGATTAATGAACAACCCCGCAGCAAGTAGCGGGGGTATCTGTCATCCCCGACCCGATCGGGGATCCAGACTGGATTCCTGCCTTCGCAGGAATGACAAATGAGAAATCGATGCAAGCATCGGGGAATTAAACCCTAAAAGAGATTAAATATTGAATCGCTTTTTGTAATTAATCGTTTAGAATAATGTCATGCTTTCATTCATCAAAAACATATTTGACTATAATCAAAAAGAGTTAAATAGAATTCAAAAAATCGTAGATCAGATCAATGAGCTTGAACCAAAAGTTCAAAAACTCAAAGATGCAGACTTTCCAATAGAGACAAAAAAACTTCAAAAGCAAGTTGCTTCAGGAACATCTCTTGATGAGATTCTTCCGTGGAGTTTTGCACTTGTCCGTGAAGCGGCAAATCGAGCTCTTGAACAACGTCACTTTGATGTCCAAATGATCGCCGCCATCGCAATGCACGAAGGAAAAGTGGTGGAGCAAAAGACAGGAGAAGGAAAGACGTTGACCGCAACTGCAGCACTCTATCTCAATGCTCTTGGAGGGAAGGGTGCTCATCTTGTCACGGTCAATGATTATCTGGCTCGTCGTGACGCTGGATGGATGGGTCAGATATTTGACTTTTTGGATCTTTCGACTTCGGCTATGATATCTGGGCAATCATTCATCTATGATCGAAATTTTACTGACCCTGATTCTCGAGATCCTCGCCTCGTTCATCTCAAAAATGCAACTCGCAAGCAGGCGTATGACGCCGATGTCACCTATGGTATAAATTCAGAGTTCGGGTTTGATTATCTTCGTGACAATATGACTCAATCTCCTAGTCAAGTAGTCCAACGTGGTTTCAATTTTGCAATTGTCGACGAGGCAGACTCAGTTTTGATAGATGAAGCTCGAACTCCCCATATCATCTCAGCTCCTGTTGAACAGGATACTTCAAAGTATTACGACTATGCAAAGGTCGTAAAGCAGATGAATGCAGAAACAGACTATGTCATTGATGAAAAACTACGTACCGCACATCTGACCGAAGATGGAATTTTGAAAATTGAAAAAATTCTCGGTGTTGAAAATATTTACGAAAAGGATTTTGATTCGATTTTCCATATAGAGGCAGCACTCAAAGCAAATACACTTTTTCAAATAGATAAAGACTATATCGTTCGCGGAGATGAAGTCATAATCGTAGACGAGTTTACCGGGAGGCTTCTGGAAGGGAGACGATTTTCTGAAGGTCTTCATCAGGCAATTGAAGCGAAAGAAAAAGTAGCGATCAAACGCGAATCGAAAACTCTTGCTACTGTGTCTCTCCAAAACTACTTCCGTATGTACGATAAACTCGCAGGTATGACTGGAACTGCAGCAACTGAAGCGCAAGAGTTCAGTAAGATTTATGAAACAGAAGTATTGGTTATTCCAACTCACAGAGATAATGCACGCCAGGATCATGCTGACATGATTTACAAAACTCTGGAGGGGAAACAGAAAGCGATCGTTGAAGATATCGCAGGGCAATACAAAAAAGGGCGACCGGTTCTCGTTGGTACAACATCGATAGACAAAAATGAGCTACTTTCACGACTCCTAAATCAACGAGGAATTCCTCACGAACTTCTGAATGCAAAAAATCATGAACAGGAGGCGCAAATCATCGAGCAGGCGGGGAAGAAACATGGTGTGACGGTAGCTACAAACATGGCAGGACGAGGTGTTGATATCGTGCTTGGTGGAGATATTCCGACGGATCAGGTCTCAAAGCATGACCAGGAAAAAGTCAAAAAACACTGGCAAAAGGAGCACGATGAAGTTGTAAAGCTGGGAGGGTTGTACGTCATCGGTACTGAGCGGCATGAGTCTCGACGGATCGACAACCAGCTTCGTGGAAGGTCGGGTCGACAAGGTGATGCGGGTGAGACACGATTTTATGTGTCTCTTGAGGATGATGTGATGAGGATTTTTGGTGGCGACCAGATCTCGAATCTGATGACTATGCTCAAGTTCCCAGAAGATCAACCACTTTCACATGTGATGGTTTCAAAAGCAATAGAACAAGCCCAGGTGAAAGTAGAAGGCTTCAATTTTGATATCAGAAAAAACCTTGTGGAATACGATGACGTCTTGAATAGACAGCGTGATATTGTATATTCATTACGAAGGAAAATTCTTCTTCTTCCTGAAAAGAATTCTGAGACATTCAAAGAGACTATATTTAAAATTATTGAAGAACAGATCGTGGGAATGTCAGCTGGATTTTTTGCTTTGAATGAAAAAGACGAAACATTTATCGAGCAGTTTGAAAAAGATATCCAGTTGTTAATTGAAGTTGACAAAGAGGAGATTCGAAAAAAAATCCATGAGAGTCAGCAGGAATTTGAGGAATATTTGCTTGATTCAGCTGAAAAGCAGTATGATGTAAAAGAAAAAAGAGTTGGTGCAGAGATCTGGAATCAGGTTGTTCGAAGTATGTTTTTATCAACGATGGATCAATACTGGACACAACATCTCACGGCAATTGATGATCTTCGACAAGGAATTAATCTCCGCGGATATGCTCAAATGGACCCCTTGGTCGAATACAAAAATGAAGCATTTAGCATGTTTGAAAAATTGCTTTCTGATATTAATTACGAATCAGTGCGACGAGTGATGAGAGTTCAAATCGAAGAAAAAGCACCGCTTACGGAAGTTGTGGATGGACAAACAACGGAAAAACCGCATTTTCATTTTCAAGCAGCCTCAGGAGTAGATCCCTATGCGGGAAAACAGCAACTTCCGCAACCACAACAACAATCCCAAATACATACAGGTCAAACACCAACAATCAAAGACAATAAGGTTTCAACCGGTCCGATCAAAAAACCAGGAAGAAATGATGTCTGTTGGTGTGGAAGTGGGAAAAAATACAAAAAATGCCATTATCCGGATTGATAAAGCATAACAATTTAGGTATTGATTTCCATTTTGAAACTGCATATTTTAACAGCGCTATTAAATCCCCGATGCGTAAGCTCGTGGGATGGAGGCGCTCCCCGCTTCGATAGTTGTGGGGCAAACAGCTACGCTGTTTGATTGATAAGAAACCC
>PFSC01000069.1 GCA_002788865.1 Candidatus Roizmanbacteria bacterium CG_4_9_14_0_2_um_filter_39_13 | reverse complement strand
GGATGCGCTGAAACTATATTTCAGCTTACCAGAATGATAAAAACGAATTTCGTAATTCAGGTTATCTAATAATGTACATATCCACATATAAGGCGGTTATCATCAAATGTTTTATATGAAATAGTATCAAGCCTGATAGCGTCAATTACTTCATCTACTCCCATCCCCCCAATCGCACTGATAGATTTCTTACCACCAATCAATATTGGTGCTTGAAATATATACGCTTTATCAACTAATTTCTTGTCTATGAACTCTCCTATAACTTCACTTCCTCCTTCAATCAGAACGCTCATGATGTTTAAGATCTTAAGCTCATGAACCAATTTTTCTATTGGAATCAAGTCGGCATCAAATAGTAATACCTGTATCCCTTTTTTATACAATTGATCAATTTTGGTATGAGGAGCTTTTGTGGTTGTTGCAATGATGACATTATTATCCCTATATATCTGATAGTCAAAAGGAACGCTGAGTTTTGAATCAAGGACAATACGAATGGGATCTTTAAAGCGATGGTTTCTACATCCCAAATGTGGGTTATCATATAAAATGGTATTTTTACCCACGAGAATTGCGTGATAAGCGCTTCGTAATCTGCGCGCATATGATCGAGCTTTCTCGTTGGTGATCCATTTGGAACTTCCTGTTGAAGTTGCTATTTTTCCATCCAAACTACTTGCAAATTTAACTGCTATAAATGGTCTCTTTTTTGTATGAAAAGTAATAAAATGTTCATTCAATTTCTGCGCAGCTTCTTTCAAAATGCCAGTCTTTATTTGTATTCCATGTTTTTGTAATAGTCTCAGCCCCTTTCCCGATACGAGTGGATTTGGATCAAGATGAGAACAAATTACTTTTTTAATTCCTGCTTTTATAAGGGCCACACTACAAGGAGGCGTTTTACCGATATGAGAGCATGGCTCCAAATTTACATAGATAGTTGCACCAGACAGATCCTGCCGAGCAGACTTCAATGTCTCTATCTCAGCATGTGCATGTCCATATTTTCGATGATACCCCTGACCAATAATAATATTATTTTTTACCAATAGAGCACCAACCATAGGGTTGGGATATGTGAAGCTACGCCCTTTTTTTGCCAATTGGAGCACCTTTTTCATAAAGAACATATCTGTTTCTGTATCATTCATATATGATCCAGCAAGTGTCCTAATTTCTCCTTTTTTATTTGAAGATATTTTTTATTTACGTCATGAGGTTTAATGTGCAAAGAAATGCGGTTTGCGATAGCTATTCCCGCATTTTCAAGATGCTTGATCTTATGTGGATTGTTTGAAATAAGTTGAATTATTTGTATTTTATAATGATGAAGCAAATCACTAGCAGATTGATAATTTCGAAGATCTGCCGGAAATCCTAATTTCTCATTTGCCTCGACCGTATCGAATCCTTTTTCTTGCAGATGATATGCCTTTATTTTATTGGTAAGACCGATTCCTCTTCCTTCCTGATGGAGGTATATAATCATTCCTTGCCCTTGTTTTGCAATCATGCGCATTGCTTCGTGCAGTTGTTCTCGACAATCACACTTCATGGATAAAAAAGTTTCGCTGGTTGCACATTGCGAATGGATACGAACAAGAATAGGATCTTTCATATATTGAATAGTTCCACAGCTCAAAAGAATATGCTCTTTGTTATCGTACGCACTTTTCCATACAATGCAATCAAACTCCCCATACTTTGTGGGTAATTTGGTAGAAGCAAGCACCGATATTGCATATGGTTTTGTTTGCATATCAACTGTTTCTTACTAATGTTTCGATCGTAATAATTTTTATGTCATGTGTGAGAGCAAATCTTTCAAGATCCTTTCCTCGCACCATAAGTCCATCATCTCCGATAATTTCACAGATAACTCCTGATGGATCGAGTTTGGCAATGAGCGCAAGGTGTATGGCCGCTTCGGTATGTCCGGTGCGTTTAACGAGTAGCCCCTCCTTTGCAATAAGGGGGAAAATATGGCCTGGACGAACAAAATCTGTTGCTTGAGATGTTGGATTACTGAGCGCTTTAATTGTTTGTGCCCTATCGAAAGCCGAGATGCCAGAGCCGATACCATCTCTGGCATCCACTGAAATAGTGAAGTTGCATTTTGTATACTCTTCATTCTTATCCTCCGAGACCATAAGTGGTAACTTTAGTTGTAAAGCTCTTTTATACGTAATGGGCGCACAGACGAGACCTTTTCCATATGTAATCATAAAATTAACATGTTCTGGTGTGGCGTATGCGGCAGGGATAAAAAGATCTCCTTCATTTTCTCGGCCTGCATGATCTTGGATAATAAGCATCCGATTGTGGCGAATCTCTGCCACAGCTTCATGTATGGTGCAAAATAGATTATTCACTTTTGATGTTGTGTAAGGTTTGTAATGTTTTAAGAGCTGCCAGAGCTCCCTCAATCCCTTTATTCTGCTCATTTTGTGAGGCTCGTTCCTGAGCCTGTTTCAGATTGTTTACTGCCAAAACTTCAATTGCCACGGGAATACTATAGTCAAGAGAAAGTTGCATAAGTGCGCGGGTACATTCATTGGCGATCATATCAAAATGGTACGTATCTCCTTTGATAATTACACCAAACGCTACAATGGCATCATATTTTTTTGTTTTAGCTACAGTTTGAGCAATAAGAGGGATTTCCCATGATCCTGGCGCAGTAAACGTAGTGATATGTTCTGCAGAGAGACCATAGTGGACTAATGTTTTTCTACATGCTTTTTCCAAATTGCTGTTCAACTCGATATAGTAATCTGTTTTTATTATTGCGATTCGTGCATTTTTTATTACTGATTTATGAATGGTGGTACCTATTGTTTGTTTTTTTAACATAGTTTAATAAAATTGGTATTATTTTTCTTCTCGTATCATTAATTTTTCCAGATATTTGGCAAGAACATCAACTTCAATATTGACATAGTCACCAATGACACTTTTATGAAGCATTGTGTTGGCCCATGTATGAGGAATGATCCCAATAGTAAAGCGATCGTGAAGTGATTGAATGATAGTGAGTGAAATTCCATTCACTGAAACAGAACCCTTGTCCACCATATATTTTGAGAAATTTGGTTTGCTACTAAATGTAAAAATATGGCTATTTCCCTCATTCTCAATATTCAATATCTTGCTTACCGTATCTACGTGTCCTTGAACGATGTGACCGGCAAACAATGTCTCAGTCGTGACTGGCAGTTCCAGATTGACGAGCTCATTTTTTTTGGCAAATTGAATAGTGGTCTTTTTTTCAGTTTCCGGCATGAAATTGACAGTAAATTGTGAAAGATTTTCTACAGACGCAACGGTAAGACAAATACCATTGACCGCTATACTCATGCCAAGAGTGCATTTGGTATATAAATCTCCTGGTGCTTCAATATGCAGAGTATCTTTGGTTTTTTCTTTAATGGTCCCTATGTGAGATATGATTCCGGTAAACATATGAATAAATGAAACTGGTAGTATACTTCGGGGTTAGTATAAGAAGGAAAACGAAGATAAGCGCACAAAAACTGACACAATAGTGCTATCATCATCCTTCTTTCATCCGGACTATACCGTCGGCTCTCGAATCAAACGAGATCATGCGTTGATGTGATCGCGGCTCGTGGGCTTGTATACCACCGATTGGGAATTCCACCCTACCCTGAAGGAGTAATCATTATAGCATTTTTTAATGCTGTTTGGGAGGGGCACAGATTTCTATTATTTCATTTTAATGACGGCAGGAAGATTCTTTTTTATTACCATTGCTTTCTTTTTTTGGTTGACTATCTGTGGACGCTTTATTTTGTGCTTTTATCAATCGATACATTCCATATCCGGCAAGGAAAATGAACACAATATCAAGCCCAGGAATACGTCGGACAAATTCGGTCACCGTTAGGGCGACTTGATTGATTTGCTTTGTCACTGCAACTTCCCCCATTTCCATAGAAAGATTGCCGGTGAGTGTAAGCACTATCATTAGAATTCCCGTTATTATAAATACCACACAGGCAATGATATTTGAGACGAAGATAGGATAGGCATTTCCTGCAATTGAAATAGTGAGTACTCTTTTCTTAAAGATTGGATTTTCAAGAAGATTTTTCTTCTGGATAAAAAATGAAGCAATATATAAGGGTGTAACCATGCCAAGGACATAGGCCATGCCAACACCAAGAGCGAGTAGTATCGATGGCGAGACGGCGCTTAACGTCATGACACCGAGAAGTACCGGTGCGCAACATGCTGAGGTGATTCCTGAAAAAATGCCAAGAGTAAACGTGGATGCGATATCATTCTTGTTTTGTTTTTGATGAAATCGAAAATTCATCGGGAGTTTTACGCCAAGAAATGAAAAAAAACCAATGATGATCATAATAAATCCACCGATGACATATGTGTAGTCGTGGAAACTAAAAAAAAGATCAGAAAGAACCTTCGCTCCCAGTACCACGGGAAGCATGACCACAAAGATTCCTGCAGAATATACCAGCGTCATCCCAATGACATGAGATTTTTCTTTGAAAACATTTCCCAGATACGCGGGAAAAAGATAGGTGATGCAACAGGGAGCAAACAGTGCAACCATCCCTGCGATAAATGCGGCAAACAGAGAGATTTGATACATGATTATTTTTTCACAACTGTTGCGGTGATTTCCGCAGTTACTTTCGGAAAATCCAGATTATCAGTTTCAATAAATATTGTTCGAGTCAGATCGCCAAGATCGGTATCATCTTTGTGAACCGCAGGATCAAAAGAAATATTTACTGTAGTTGACTCATAAGGCTTAAGCGATTCACGTTCGACAGAAGCACTTGTACATCCACAAGAGGTACTAACCTTTGTTATGTTCAGAGGTTGTGGTGTGTTGTTTGTCAGAGTAAAGGTTGTTTTTGCGATGTCGCCATATATTACTGTTCCCAAGTCTTGCGAATCGGGCTGCAACAGCACGCCAACTCGTTGCTCTCGGTATGTTTGTGTTCCTCCTTCAAGATCATAGATGGTGCTATAGCCCATCGAAGCCAATGTCTGAGTCGCTTCACGACTCATGGATCCAGAACGACAGTACAGTAAGATCGGTGTGGTTTTATCTTGAGGCAGTTTGGATTGGTTTTCCTTAAGTTGATCATACGGGATAAAAGCATCGGTGCCTGCGATATGGGTTTGTTCTGGCGTATGTACATCAAGTACAAATGTTTCAGGTATTTTTGCAAGTTCATCAAATCGATCTGGATTGACAAGCTGTATATCTGTATGTGACAAAGTATTAGCATTTTGGTCTGTACTTTGACCTTTCTGAGCATAAAAATATACCCCAATAGTAATCAAAATGGACACAACAATAATGATAATTTTATTATTCATATGATTAATTATTCACTTCTGAAACTTCTGTGACTACATTTGCTTCAGCGGTAAATGAAAGTTGTGGATTTGATTTGTCATTCGTTTCGACTATGATCTCCCTTGTGATAGCTCCGATTCCACTGGGACCATGAAACGCAGGATCAAATGTGGCGATCACCTCTGCTGTCTTTCCCGCTGGCAACGTAGCAGTATACTGGGAATTAGAATGCATGCCAAATTCGGGTGAAGTCTCCTCTCCTATTTTGACCTGAGCGGTTGTACACATGCACGAAGTTGAAATATTAAACAACTTCATCGGTTCTGTGCCCTCGTTTTTTATAGTATATGTTGTGCTCACTTTCCCATCATTTATACCGATCGTCCCCCAGTCATGATCAATTTTGCTCGTTATGATGGCTTTCACATTTGATGACGACTCAATTTTTGATGCTGTGTCGGTCAGAGTAAGTAATGCATAACTTCCTCCGATGAGAATCACTGTGCCAAGAATAAATCCTACGATTATTTTGATGTTCATATAGTATTTAAGAATTGATAAATTTCTCAGGATGTTTTTTGAACTGTTCAAAGCATCCTGATGCGCAAAAATAGTATTCATTTTTGTTTTCCTTCAGCGCATATCCAGCGGTTTTTGGGCTGATTCTCATGCCGCAGACCGGATCATGAACCAGTGGGAGAAGGTCGGTCATTTTTTGGGAAAAACCATTTGCAAGCTCATCGTCTGCATGACGTTCTATAAGTATTTCACGAAGCAAATCACTTGCTTTGATAAAGTTTTTATGTGAAAGTTTGTAGTAAACTTCTTTTCCATCTTTGCGAGTAGTTACGACATCGAGTTTTCTGAGGACCATAAGGTGCTGGCTCAGATTTGCTTGTTCAAGATCAAGCATGGTCTGAATTTCAGAGACGGTAAGTTCTCTATCTCGTAAAAGATGGATAATTTCAAGCCGTTTTTCATTGGCGAGTGCTTTGAGTAGTTGAGTATGGAGATGGAAAATAATATGATACATATTCGATAAATTGAATATAACATGACTCATCCTTGTTGTCAAGATGATATTCAATTACTGTTTAAACATAAAATAACACTCTCATATTAGAGCTGTGTAATAGATTTTGAAAAATAAAATTGATCCTTGTCCATAAGATGAAAACCAATTTATTTGATTGGTCCGCCAACAACTTTCATGTCATGATCTGCAAAAACCTTTACAATTTCTTCTTTTGTAGGTGGAGATGTCCATTTGTCTGTAACCTTAAAAAATGCTTCCATCTTTCCTGCTGGCAAATAAGACACTATCGTCTTCCCTTTTTCTGTCAACTGTAAGAAGGCGTGTTGTACATTTCTTGGAAGAAAAATTGTATCGCCTGATTTCATTTGATATTTGTCGTCACCAACTTGAAATACATACTCTCCTGCAATGACATAAAACCATTCGTCTTGGTAAGGATGAATATGCAATGGTGGTCCTCCATTTGGCGTAAGTCCGGTTTGCTCAAACACAGCTAAACCATTTTCAGTGTCAGCCCCTGAAATTTTTATGTCTAAGTTATTTAAGGTGACACCTTTCATTTTGTAGTGCTCACCAAATCGAGCTTCACCTGCCTTTACTTTGAATTCTTTTTTTGTTCTCATAAGTATCGTTAAATATTTTTTTTAATAAAAGCTTGTATTGCATAGTCTATCAAAAGTTCCTTATTTAAAAAATTTCTTTAAATACTTTTTCCAATTTGGATTTTGGGCAGAGGGGTTAGGGGTGAATTTCATTTTCAAAACTCCTAATTCCAATGTATTTTTTCGTATTCGCTTTGTTCCTGTCTGTTCTTTGGTATTGATGAGTTGCCATTACGAACAAAAAAACTTTCGTTTCCCTCATAAGTAACGAATACAGGTTTTCCGCTTTTTGAAATTTGAATCAGACAAATTTCCTTATCATCAACTTTCGGAAAAGTTACTTTGATATATTTTTCAAAATAATCTCCTAGATATTTTTTAATGACTTGTCTTAAATGTAATTCAAATCCGTCAATATTCTGTTTGGTTAATGTTTGAATGTCTTTTTCAAGCCCCAAAGCATTGCCATCATCATCAACGCCAATTATAAGAGTTCCACCCTCGGTATTCAAAAAGGCAGAAATTGTTTTGGCGACAACATACTCCAGTTTTTTATTGACAATATTTTCTTTTAAATCAAAACGCAAAGTTGATTTTATTTCTAATGTTTCATTTTCTCCGCCTATAATCAACTCCTTAACTTTGTCTTCTTTTTTATCTTCTTTATGTTTTAGTTCAATTCTCTTTTTCAGCTCATTAAAAATTGAGTTTGCTCTTTTTTCCAAAAAGACAAGATAATCATCACTCATTACGCCAAAATTATCTAAGTTATCAATTAGATGTGATTTTATAGAGATTGGTAATTCTTCGTTTTCGTCTAGGAAATCTTGAATATAAATTGAAGGAGCTTTAGCTTTTATTTTTCTCTTGTTTAAATCGGCACTAACCAAAGTGATATTAACAAGGCTGTTTTCATTGCCAATATTATTTTTTCTTAAATATGCTTTTGGAAAAAAGTGATGATAGTTTTTGCTGTTTGCAACTTTTAACCAAGAATTATCCAAAATCACTTTTCCGTTATCTTGAAAATCCTTTGGCTCGTGATAAGCAAGTAAGCACAAAATAGCTTTACAATAACTACTTCCCGCACTAAAACCTGTTTCAATTAAATCTTTCGGAGAACTCAAATAAACTTTCACATCTTCGTAGTTTGGTCTGTTGCTTTTTAGTATTTCATCAATTCTTTTTATATCCTGTGCTAATTTAGATTCTGTTGAACTTGAATAACGGAACGACAAAGACATTCTCCAAAAAAATTC
>PFSC01000050.1 GCA_002788865.1 Candidatus Roizmanbacteria bacterium CG_4_9_14_0_2_um_filter_39_13 | reverse complement strand
TAGAGTGACAATTATATATCTGGCAATGCCTATCTATTTTTTAAGGTTCGGTAGCATTTATGATCTGGCAACTCGATGAGCTCTCATCACGCGACCAGAACGGCTTCATATGGTAAGATATGATCAACTACTATGGACGACGCACTAAAACGATCACTCCAGCAAAAATTCGGAGAGATAAAAGCACAAATCAATCCTTCTGAAAAAAAAGCAGAAATTCAGTCACTTGAAGCACGAACGTATGAACAAAATTTCTGGGACGATCATGAGGCTGCAGGAGAGATAATGAAACGCGTCGCAGATATGAAAAAGGAGATTGACGATCTTGAGATGATGGAGCTTTTTCTTTCGGAAGGAGAACTTCAAGAAGCTAAGAAAATGATTGATCAGTACGAAATCCAACTGTTTTTATCCGGAACTCATGACAAAGGAGATGCAATTTTTTCTATTCATGCAGGTCAAGGAGGCACTGAAGCGATGGACTGGACCAAGATGCTTTTTCGCATGTATACCCGCTATTTTGAACAAAAAGGGTGGAAATGGGAGGAAGTAGATCTTGTCCCTGGTGAAGAAGCGGGAATCAAAAGTATAATTCTTCACGTGTTTGGTACCTATTCTTATGGATTTATGAAAGCAGAGGCAGGAGTACATCGCTTAGTACGCTTATCTCCATTTAATTCAGACAGTTTGAGACAAACATCTTTTGCACTTGTTGAAGTACTTCCGATAGTAAAGGATAAAGACGTGGAAATTAAAGACGAAGACCTTGAGTGGCAATTTTTCAGAGCAGGTGGTCACGGTGGTCAAAATGTAAACAAAGTATCTACTGCAGTACGACTTATTCACATACCTTCCGGAATCAGTGCCACCTGTCAAAAAGAACGCTCACAACTCCAGAATCGCGAAATTGCACTCCAACTTCTCCGTGGGAAACTCTGGGAAATTGAAGAAGCACGCAGGGAGAGCAAGATAGATACGTATAAAAAAGACACACAAGCATCGTGGGGAAAGCAAATTCGATCCTATGTCCTCCATCCATACAAAATGGTAAAGGACCTCAGAACAAACTATGAAGACAATCAGGCAGAAAGTGTACTTGATGGAAACATCGACCCATTTATTCAGGCATTTATCAAACAGCCAAAGTAGTGTACAATTTTGGCAGGATCATTTTACAATTTGAATCATATATTTATGGATACATCATCAAAACATATATTCCACAATCTCGATGCAAAAGCTCTCACTTCAAAAAACAATTGGCCAGTTGTAGCCGGCGTCATTGTAGGAGCAATTATCCTTGGTATTCTTTCTGGATACGGCACAACGTTCATGTCCTCAAATGAAAAAGCCTCAAAAACAAAAATGGCCGATGGCTCTGAAAAATCTGCTGATGCCATTTCCTCCGCAGGTATTCTTGACAAAGAAACATTTAAAGACAAGGCAGAAGGCGTGCTCAAAGAAGGTGGATTTGAAGGTGAGGGAAGCTTTCATCTCGAACGACCCGGAGGAATTTCTCAAAATGTCTATCTAACCTCAACGACAGTCGACCTTACACAATTTCTTGAAAAAGACGTTCGCCTGTGGGGAGCTACATTTGACTCAAAAAAAGCAGGATGGCTCATGGATGTAGGATATATAGAGATCATCAAATAGCTAAAACTCTCTGCTCTAGACATCGATCTATTTCATGGCTATACTGTATCTATGATTTCATTTCAAAATGTTACCGTCCGATATCCACTGGGAAATATAGCCTTGGATAGCGTTTCTTTTGATATTGAGGATGGGGAATTTGTATATCTTGTTGGTCCATCTGGAGCAGGAAAAACCAGCATACTTCGGCTCCTCCTCAACGACATTCATCTGAGCGAAGGATCAATTACTGTGGATGATTTTGAAATTACTTCTCAGAAATTTAAAAAGGTGACAGAACTTCGACAAAAAATTGGAATTGTGTTTCAAGATTTCAAAATTCTTCCTGAATCAAATATTTACGAAAATATCGCACTCAGTATGCTCGTAAAAGGGTTTGACAAATCTCAGATCACAAAAGAAATTGATGATGCTCTCAGACTTACGGATATTGAAGATAAGAAATACTTATTTCCCGCTCAGCTATCTGCAGGGGAACTTCAAAGAGTTGCCATCGCACGTGCTGTAGTTGGAGATCGAAGTATCATTCTGGCTGATGAACCAACCGGAAATCTTGATCCAAAAACGACTTGGGAGATTATGAAAATTTTTAAGCAACTTGAAAAGAAAAAAACAATTATCTTTGCAACTCACAATACTGATATTGTAAATAGTATGAAACGACGAGTCATTGTGATTAAAAAAGGCAAACTAATAAAAGATAAAAAGAAGGGGGGATACGAACTATGAACGATATAGTAAACTCTCTACGCCGTACACCATACCAAACATTCGCAGCTCTCTCTGTCCTATTTTTCACACTTCTCCTTTCTGGTCTTTTATTTATTTCTCTAACATTTCTTCAGGGACTTCTAAACTATGTAGAAACGCGTCCACGAGTTATCGTATATTTTCAGGTGAAAGCAGAAGATGAACAAATTCAAGCCGTTCAGAAAAATATTAAAAATACAAATAAAACTTCTGAAATAAAGTATGTTTCAAAAGAAGAGGCATTTGAGATCTACAAAGAGTTTACGGAAAATGATCCGCTTCTCCTTGAGATGACTTCGGCAGAGATCCTTCCTGCATCGCTCGAGATTGATGCCACAAAGCCTGAATATCTTCCAGAGCTTGCGGAAATGCTGAAAAATCAACCAGGTGTAGATGAGGTTCAATTTCAAAAAGATATAATCGACAATCTTCTGAAGCTCACTTCAAAAGTACGAAAAACTACGGCGATATTTTTTAGTTATTTGATGTTTATGTCAATAATTGTGCTCACTACTACCCTATCTTTCAAAATAGCTTTAAAGAGGGAAGAGATCGGAATACTCAAACTGCTCGGTGCGACCAACATGTATATTCGTAAGCCATTTATAGGCGAAAGTATCTTCCTTGGAGCACTTGCTACAGCATTTGCAAACATCATTCTTATCGGGACATTGATTTCAATGAACACTTTCCTACAAGGATATTTTGATGGAATCCCGAATCTGACCATTTCTCTCGCTGGCATGCCTCTTCAGGTATGGCCATTCAATCTAACATTTGCGATAGCAACACTTACCGTCACCTCCATTTTTAGTTTATGTATCACCTTGATCTCTAGCTTCTCTGCAACCAATAGATACTTATAAATAATACTCCACCGACACAGAGCATCGGGGTATCTTGTGTCATCCCGAACTTGATTCGGGATCCAGTCTGGATTCCCGCCTTCGCGGGAATGACAAGTTGAGTATTACGACACAGAGCGTCGGGAAATTAGACCCAAGATGAGATCAATACTGCAAGACGTAGGTATTGTTACTTGCGAGTTTGGTGCGTGATCAATTACAATGTGTTCACATGAAACAAAGATTAACTATATTTATTTCTTTCCTCATATGCATTGGTATCATTTCCTTCTTTTCTCCATATCTTTTGGCACAAACTCCATCGGCGACAGCGATTCCATCGACAAGCAATACATCTGACCTTGAAAGCAAAATTCAAGAGCTTGAGAAAAAACTTACAGAAGTAAAGAGTCAAAAAAATACCCTTTCAGCTCAGATTAGCTACATGGATACTCAAATGCATCTAGCTGAACTTCGAATAAATGAAACAGAGGAAAAAATCGTAAATTCGGAAAAAGAAATCAACGTCCTTGGAGTGAGAATAAGTAGTTTGGATAATTCGCTCGATACATTGTCAAAACAGCTTCTTGAACGTATTGTGGCAGGATATAAAAATCGCGATGTGACACTTGTTGATCTTGTTCTTGATAGTAAAAATACCTCAAAGCTCGTAAATCGACTCAAATATTATGATCTTGCACGAAACAGAAATCAAAAATCACTCCTTCAAGTTCAGGAGGCTAAATCAAATTTTATTGAACAAAAAGATCTTCGTGAGAAAAAAGTAGAACAGTTGGATGAGCTTCAAACTACATTACAACAGCAAAAAGTCGTGCTTGACCAACAAAAGGATCAGAAGAAAAAAATTCTTACAGACACGCAAAATAGCGAATCTGTGTATCAAAATCTTCTCCAACAAGCAAAGGCAGAATATGTAGCAATTCAACAAATCACCTCTGGTGGTGGTTCTGAAACTGAATTACGAAATGTCACCAAAGGCGAAACGATCGCAACTCTTATTTCTGGAAAATCATGCAATTCAAATGGAAGACATTTACATTTCATTGTAAAAGAAGGAGATTCTGTTATTGACCCTTTTAGTAAGCTCAAATCAGTTGATTATGTGAATGATTCGAATGGAGACGCATTTAATCCGTCAGGCTCCTGGGATTGGCCTTTACCGCCTACAATTTCTCTCCATCAGGGGTTTGGAAATACATGGTTTGTTAGAACATATTCTTGGTATCCATCTCATAATGGTATTGATATCACAGGAGCATCAAACAACGTCTCAGCTGTTGAAGATGGTACACTTTATAAAGGAACCTACAGTGGCTTTAACGGATGCGCCCTCTCGTACGTGAGACTCCAACACAAGGATTCAAATATTAGTACACTTTATTTACATGTTTATCCAAACTAAATTCAAAATTTATTCTGTAATCATCTTTCTGTATTTTGTGTTCTTTCCGCATTCAGTATCGGCCGCGAATTTGATCCAAAACAATGGATTTGAAAATGGACAAAATATGTGGACTCCCACTACAACAAATGTTGCAAGCCTAGAAATCACCTCTGTTTCCGGCGAAAAATATGAAGGATCGCAATCGGCCAGTCTCAAAGTCACTACTACCGAAAGCTCTCATGGTATTAAACAAAAAATAAACGCCGTTACAGGTGGACAACAATATAAAATTAATGGATATGTAAAAACACTAACAGCACCAGAAGAAGCATATATCCGTATTGCTTGGTATGAAGAGGGGAAAACTTCTCAACTACCAACAACCAACAACTCAACAAAAATCAATACTATTGTCAATTGGTCTTTATTAGACTTTATAGTTACTTCTCCTGAATCCGCGGCTTCAGCAGAAATACGTCTATATGTTAAAAACGGAATAGCATACTTTGATGATATCACTATGGAAGAATATACGGAGTCAACGATAGTCACGACGGTTTTTAGCGCTCCCTCCACGACGCCTACTCCCCTTCCCAACTATAACAACATTTACATAAGTGAAGCAATGGTCGCGCCAAACACCGGAGAAAAAGAATGGGTGGAGCTATACAATGATAATGATTTTTCAGTAACACTTTCTGATTGGTACATCGACGATATTGCAGATAGCGGATCATCACCAAAAAAAATATCGATTACAATCTCTGCAAAATCATATGGTGTCATAGAGTTGTCCACTTCTATATTCAATAACTCAGGAGATACTGTTGGTCTCCTTGATTTTAGTGGAAATGAAAAAAATACATTCACATATGACTATTCTGAGTCAGGAAAAACTTGGGGATGGTCTGAGCTAAAAAATGATATTTTTTGCCTCCAGCAACCATCAAAAAACACTCAAAATACTGCATGCACGCAAGGCTGGCAACCGTCAACAAAATCAACACAAACAAGCTCCGAAGCGACAGTAAGCACTTCAAAAACAAAAGATTCAACTCGATCCAGCCAGTCATCGACATCAAACTCTTCTCTCAAATCATATGCAATAGCAGTCACACCTCCGACAATTTTCAGAGAAGGTACCGTAGAATCTGAGCAATCTGTTCTCTCTGCAACAACTTCGCAAATTGATCCCCACGCATCTCCTGGATATCTTCCGCTTCTTGCAGCAAGCTACTCACTACTTTCTATTGGCTCTTTGGTGACAAAAATGATATATTCATAACATCATGCGACAAATTCGAGGACTATTATTTTACTGGCTTCCACCTATTGTACTCATGATTTTTATCTTTTCTCTTTCATCAAGGCAACGAATTGGAATATCAGAAGAATTTATCATAAACTTCATCATCTTTAAAACTCTCCATGTTATGGAGTATGGGGTTTTATACTTTTTCTTTTTTCGCGCATTCAATGCATACTCCACAGAAAAGACAAGCCGTGCATTTATCTATGCGGGCATAGCCACATTGCTTTTTGCAATTTCTGATGAAACACACCAAACTTTTGTCCCAACACGAGAAGGATCTTCGCGAGATATATTTATAGATACAATTGGCATAGGATTATGTTTTATGTATACTAAAACTAACTTCAAAAAGTTGAGGATATTCTTATGAATCTAATTAAAGAAGCCATTTATCACTTTTTCCTCCCTAAAAACACAAATAATTATCGTGGAAAAATTCTTCATCATGATTTCCTCACGGTGTATCTTGTATTTGCGCTCGTGCTCACCGTCGGGATAACACATCTACAAAACACATCAGGATCTATTCTGGGATATGCAACCGATATTTCTGCTACAAAACTACTTACGCTTACCAACGAAGAACGTGCAAAAAACAATCTGCCAGCCCTTTTATACAACGAAAGACTTTCACAAGCTGCTCAAGCCAAGGGTGAAGACATGTTTGAAAAAAATTACTGGTCACATTATGGACCATCGGGTGAAACACCTTGGGAATTTATTCTTGATGCTGGATATCAGTATGAATATGCAGGTGAAAATCTTGCAAAAAATTTTCTTTTTAGTGATGGCGTCATGCAAGCATGGATGGATTCAGCCACACATCGAGAAAATATACTGCGAAAAGAATATACCGATGTTGGGTTCGCAATAGTAAACGGCGTACTCAATGATGAAGAAACCACATTGGTCGTGCAAGAGTTCGGCAAACCACTCTACCCTGCTTCAGAAACAAAATCTGAGGCCAAACAAGAAAGTTCTCAGGTCGAAGTCATCCCACATGCAAAAAGAGTGCCACAATCATCTGTTCTTGCAGATTCTAAAAAAATACCCTTTTATACCTCATTTTTGAATATGAACCTCATATTCTTTAGTGTTTTGATTCTTGCACTAATACTTGACTTCTATTTTGCATCGAAGCTGAATCTTATTCACATCAAAGGAAAAAATTTAATTCATATTCTCTTCATTGGGTTTGTAATGATTGGAACATTTATCGTTATCAATGGCTCAATCTTATAACGTATGGAACTATTCAAACATATTCAAAAAGAAATAAAAAAACATCCTTTTGATTATTTACTCTTTATTACAATCGGAGTTTTCTTCGTACTTGCACTCAGCATTTTCCAAGGAGAGCGACTTCTTGAATTTATTATTCTCCTTTCTTTTGTGACATTTTATATCATCTGGGGGATTTATCACCATATAATAGAAAATACGATTCACCTCAAAGTTGTGTTAGAATATGTCCTCATTGGATTTACATTGTTGTTTTTACTCAAGATATTCATTCTTCCCTAACAAAACATGAAAGGAATCATTCTTGCTGGAGGTCGCGCTACACGACTTCGACCACTCACAAAAATCACCTCAAAACAGCTTTTACCTGTCTATGACAAGCCGATGATTTTCCACCCCATTGAAACGCTTACTCAGGCTGGAATACAAGATATTCTCATTATTATTGCACCTGAATATGCTGGACAGTTCTTGAATCTCCTTGGAACAGGATCAGATTTTGGAGCAAAATTTACCTATGAAATCCAAGAGGAACCTCGAGGACTTGCAGATGCGTTCATAATCGGCGAGCACTTTATTGGAAATGATAATGTCACAATGATTCTCGGAGACAATATTTTTGATGAGAATTTTTCCTCGGTCGTTCAGAATTTTCAAAGCGGAGGGCATGTCTTTGCCAAAAAGGTACAAGATCCTCAACGGTATGCCGTGATTGAGTTTGACGAACATCAAAACGTACTCTCGATTATGGAAAAACCACAGATCCCAAAAAGTGATTACGCAATGGTCGGACTCTATATACTCGACAATAGAGCTTCAAAATTTGCCAAGAATGTGAAGCCTTCAGCACGTGATGAAATAGAAATTCCAGATGTAATCAACCAATATCTTCCATCAGGTGAGCTGAAAGTCACAACTCTATCAGGAATTTGGGAAGATGCAGGTACATTTGACAGTTTGTTGAAAGTGAATAATTACTGGGCAGAAAAAGCACGAGATAGCAATAAATAACTCACTTCTCCGATACATTCATATATTTCGTAAGAGTTCACTCTTCTTGACACACGTTGTCATTCCCGCGAAGGCGGGAATCCATTC
>PFSC01000087.1 GCA_002788865.1 Candidatus Roizmanbacteria bacterium CG_4_9_14_0_2_um_filter_39_13 | reverse complement strand
GGAGGACGCAGGAATGACAATCGCGACGCAAGCGTCGGGGAATTAAACCCTAAAGAGAGATTAATTAGAAATTAGGTCAATTAGTAATTAGAGCAATTGACATATGGAATATCTTTTCACCAAAACTCCACTCGCATTCTTTGTGCAAAATCTCTGGCGAGATGAAGCGTTCACGTTCGTTCTTTCAGAACAAAGTGTCGGGAATATACTCAAAAGTACTGCTGCCGACTTCAACCCACCTCTTTACTACTTAGTAATGCACTACTGGATGATGATATTTGGCTCATCAGAAGTCGCAATGCGTTCTCTCTCACTCGTATTTTATGTACTGACAATATTTATCATGTTTGAGATTTTAGTTCTTGTTTTCAAAATCCCGTTCAAGCGTGCACTCGTGTATTTTTCCCTTATCATCGTGAACCCTGTTCTTTTGACGTATGCATTTGAAGCACGAATGTATATGATGGCTGCATTTTTTGTGACACTCTCATATTTTGCACTCATGACTGGACGGAAAAAACTCTATATTGTGGCAATAACGCTAGCTCTCTACACGCACTATTTCACCGTACTCATCCTTTTGGCACAAATACTTGTACACATGTTGTCATCCCATTCATCAATCTCCTGGATTCCGGATCTTCGATCACTTCATTCTCTCGTCCGGAATGACAATAAAAATAGCGTGTATCAATTCATAATTCATAATTCAATATTCATCATTCCTTTTGCTTTATTTGTCCCCTGGCTTCTTTTTCTTTTTTCATTCCATAGCTTTGGTTCTTTAGAATTCTGGGTGATCAAACAACCAATTGGAGATATTATATATCTCCCGTTCGTTCTATTTACCGGATACCAGCGTGTGTTTGGAGAGTATTATCACGGCGCTGCTGGTTATACCAACTTCCACACAATTATTACTATTATTGTGAGTGCGATAGTGCTACTTCCGATCTTACTTCATAATCAGATCAAACGTCTAACGTCTAACGTCCAGCTTCTAACTAATCTGTTTCTCTGGGCCTTTTTGCCTCCGACTTTTCTATATATTATTTCCTTGTTTACGACACCAATATATCACCCGCGATATTTCATGTTTTCAGCTGTAGGATTTTTGCTGTACCTTATACTTGTCATTGATTCATTTTTACAAATATATGAGAAAAGGCTTTTGCAAAGTGTATACTCTCATTTTACACCTCCTCATTTTCTCAAAAAAAATACGGCCGTTTCATTTGTGAAACGAAATACTTTACTCATTCTTACTGTCATACTCCTTCTTTTTGTGACTGGAAAGTACAATACGCTCAATCTCAAATACAATGCAAAACGTACAGTAGTGCCAATGCTTCGGGAAATAGACCTTGCCATGAACCCAAACGACAAAGTGTATCTGACTAGGGAGTTAGACTATTTTCTTGCTAAATATTATATGAAGAATGATTCAATTTATATTTTTGACATACCGTATGAAAATCTTCCTTCGTATATTGGCACGGTGTTGATTCCACCAACACGTATTGCAACTGGGATCCCACTGTATCCAGCACGCTCATATTTTGTGTACTACGATCGATACGTGGTTCGATCAGAGATGTAATAAGAGTATGAGGTATTTAGTATATCGTATATATATCAACCGCAAAATAGAATGACAATACTGTGTCATCCTGAAGGCTCTTTATGTCATCCTGAGGTGAAACCGAAGGATCCACAATCACTGTCATGCTGATCCGCCGACTGGTGGA
>PFSC01000045.1:3651-11945 GCA_002788865.1 Candidatus Roizmanbacteria bacterium CG_4_9_14_0_2_um_filter_39_13 | reverse complement strand
GCGAGTGTGTATTTAGCATTAATCATTATTCTAATAAGATATTCCTAGTTTTGAAATGGGTTCTGAAGTGAGTGATGAAATGGAAGGATGGAAGACGTATACGAATGAAGAGTATGGGTTTAGTTTTAAGTACCCCTCAGATTGGTTTGAGTACCAAGATGAAGAACATATTAATTATGGAATTACTGCCCTTTTTAAAGTTGCAATTACTCCATTGTTTTCCCAAGGAGGTCATATGGGAAACGAACTAGCCATACTCTATGTAAAAAACACCCCTCTATCTCTCGCGGATTATGCTAAAGAACTTGCAAATATGCAGAGTGTTACTGAATTTTTTCCTGTCGAGATTGGAGGTCAACCCGCGCTTGAATATGAAGATAAATACTATAGTGAGAGTAAGTACGTGGTAAAGAATAATAATAATTATTTGCACATAATATTTCGCAATTCAACTTCAAATACTATTGACCAAATCCTCTCCACGTTTGAGTTTGTAAAGTAACTAGAACCCCATCATCTCTTCGAGCATATAGATTCGATCAGATTCAATAGAATTAAAATGACGATCGTTTGTCAAAAATATATTTGTACCACTAAGTTGAGCTGTAGCTAGTTGAATGGCATCTGGCGTGCGGAGTCCTTTTTCACGACGTAGCTGTGCCGATCGTTCTGCAATATCCCAACTTATATCCTCCACCGTGAGATACGGTGCGTGTTTGAAATACTCCTGATACAAGTATATTTTTTCTGGTTGGACTATGAGTTTTGGTGTAGACAATATTTCTATGGGTGTTATTTTAGAGGTAATGAGTTTGATTTTGCCCTGCTCTCCCAAATCGAACAGTTTTTTAACCCAAAGATAATATTTTGGATTTTTCTCAAAAAAATAGATAAAGATCATCGCATCTACTCCACACACTTTTTCTTTGACAAGAAGATTTTCAAATTCCTTTATTCCCATGAGTTTCGTTCCTTTGCAATATATGTATCAGAGTTTGACCATAAACCGCGACCAGAACCAGCAATAAGTTCTGTCCAATTTTCAGGTTTTGAAGATAATATGACAGCGACTCCTTGTGGAGTTTTCTTAAGATAAGCTATGACCTTGTCTCCTTTTTTCACTCCTAATGCACCGCGCCATGATTTAGGAATAGTGATTTGTCCTTGAGGACTGATAGCTATCTGAATAGTTGTTGACATAATTTTATTTTATCAACAAATTAAAATTTGTCAAGAATATTAATTTGTGTTATAATCCTGTCATGACAAATCAAAATGATGGAAAAGTCCCCTTTACTTCATCCAAATCAGATATTTGGAAGGCTTACAAAGAAGCCCTATCTTCTTTGGAAGACAAAAATATGACTTCGCCACAGACCTCAATCCAAGCAGTCACTAAAGCAAATACTGCCTTAAAAGGATTTCTTTCTAAACAAAAGCTACAGATAGTCAGTCAACTTGACTCTTCTTTATCTGAACTTGCAGGAGAATTCGACCGTGCCGAAGAGATGCTTGTCGAACTCAAACAGTCTGCCGTGAAAAGACGTAAGCAACTTGAGGAAGAAAGTACTCAGATACAAAAACAAAAAACGCGAGAACAAGAAGAGTACACGTATGAATTCAATAGGCGCAAACAGCGACAAGAAGCAGAACTCCATGAACAAAAAAATACTGCCGATGCTGAAATCACTCTCGGCAAGACAGAGCTCAAAAAACAGCAAGGTGAACTTGCCGATCTTCGCAAACAAGTCGAGATGTTTGATACCCGTCTCACTACTGAGGTCAAAAAAGCCAAAGAAGAGACTGAAAAAGAACTAAAAAACCAGCATGAACATGAAAAGGCTTTGAGTTCTCAAAAATATGAAAGTCAACAAATACTTCTTCAGCAAAAAATCGACTCGCTCATGGAGATAGTCAAATCCCAGCAACAAGAAGTCGGTCGGCTAAACAAGATACTGATCGATGCCAACGCCCAGGTGACAAGCATCGCCGAAAAGGCAGTAAGCCAAAAATATATTACTCAACCTTCGGCAACGGAACGAAACAGCAATGTATAAGTTCATAATTTGATATACTGTCAATATGGATAGTTCAGAATCTTCACAAACTATTGACCCCGCCTTAGCTGAGAATCCTTTACCCGAGCATAAGTCACTATCGAAAATGATATTTATTCTGGGAGGAATTATCTTCCTTGTACTCGGTCTGCTCATTGGATATTATTTTTCTCAATCATCCAAGACTGCCACCAACTCTCAAGCCACTCCTTCCCCTACTCTATCTCCTGGAGTAAGTGATGAAATGGAAGGGTGGAAGACGTATGACAAACGCTTTGCAGATGTAAAATATTTTTTCCGGTACCCAGCGGAGTATGAAATAAATGATAATGATCCAGATTCAGGATCTATTTATTTGAGTAAGATTGGGACACGCAATTACCCTATCTATCTTACCATTAACACTATATCGAATTCCGGGTGGCCTTTCACATCATATATTTCTGGGTCGAGACGAGTTTGGGTTCAGGATAACTTAGAAAAACAATATCCTAACAAAGACTTTTCTACGCTCACCTTTAAAGAAGTTGACTATGCTGATGGAAAAAGCTATTTGTTTATCTCGGGTTTTCCTGAAGACACGGGGAGAAACCGATATATTGGTATTCAAAATGAAATTCCTATTACTATCGGAGACTCCGGCCTCATGCCTGTTGAAGAGATATCTAAAATCCTATCTACGTTATCTGTCATAAAATGACGATCTAATCTCCCCGACGTAACGACGGGGCTCGAAGTGGACCTGACGGGGGTCGAACCCGTAACCTTCTGACTGCCAGCCAGACGCGCTGCCAATTGCGCCACAGGCCCATTTTCACCTCTCAATTTTACCACAAATGCATCCTATCCTATTGAAGAGGTGCAATGATTACCGTATATTTAGTTCCATGATTTTACCCGAAAATCCACAAGTTCAAGAATCCCCCTTCCAAATAGAGACTCTCGACAAGATTAGTTTTTTTAAACGAATTACAAACAGTCCCCGAATCAAAAGCATTCTCATCTCACTTTCTATCCTGACAATCGGATTCATTGGGGTTTTGGCATATCTCAATATATCGGGAAAGATTTCAATCATTTCATTTGCACGTGAATCTGCAAACTTTGTGCCATCCACCTTGAATCAGCAAAAAAAAGAAAGTGCGCTAACCCGTTTTTTGAATTCAAGAAAAAACGCAGCATCAACATCAATAAACACTCCAACACCAAAACCAACTCAAAAAATCCAGATCAACCTAAGCATTCCTGCTCCCACCGTAACTATAACTCCTACAATCTCTCCGACATTACCCATGAATCCTACTTCCTCTCCAAATCCACCAACAATGCAAATATCTTATCCAAGCGAAGGACAATATATTGAATTGACTACCTCACAAACCCTATGTATCGTAGACGTTCCAGTCGGAACAAACACACAAGGTTTGTTAAAAAGAAAGAATATCAATAATGTAGGCTGGGGCTCGTATCAGGCTCCAGATGGCACATGTTTTGATCCATACGAGGGACAAAATACATTTTCATTTCAATATAAAAACAGTAAGGGAGAAGAGTCTATCGTCTATATACGAACATTCACATTCCATAGAATCAAAAAAGTCACTATATCTTTCAGTGGACAACTGTATAGGGATGGAAATTGTAACAATACGCAAGATTCAAACGAAGGAAATGTCAACGCTACTACAACAGTGAATATATTCAAAATGCCTGAATTTTATATTTACGACACCATTTCGACAAACTCTTCCGGGTTGTTTACGTACTCCACTTCAATAGACGAAGTCGACTCTCTTTCTCTTCAAGGGGGTCCCATTTCCCCAGAAGGATATAAGAGCAATCCAAATTATTCAAGCCAGACCATAACATTCACTAAAAGTAATGCAAAAGCTCACATTGTAATTCCTCAAGTTCCGAATGAAAATATCTCTGCTTGCTCTTCAAAATGATACTCCTCGACCCAAGGGTCGAGGTATCTCGTGTCATCCCGAACTTGATTCGGGATCCAGACTGGATTCCTGCCTTCGCAGGAATGACAATCACGACGCAAGCGTCGGGGAATTAAACCCTAAAGAGAGATTAACTCTTCTCTAACCTCTAACCTCTAACCATTGGAATCTGCACAGAAATTTGCACTTTAATATATTCAATGGTATAACAATATTGTACGTACATGCAATCTGTCTTCCTCTACCCTATCAGCCTGCGCTCTCAAGGTGCCTAGGATCTATGGGGAAATAAGATTTATTGAGAAGAACGACCGATGAGAGGATCAATGGCACGTGCTTGCTGGAGATACATTTGGGAAAGTTCTGTATTTTTTTCAGCAGAGTATAGAAGATGAAGAGAATAAAGAACTTCAGGAGATTCAGGATTCGACTTGAGAAGAGAAAGAAGTGACTCGATCTGATCTTGCCTATTATTTGAGTCTTTGTAGACAGCTTCTGAATTTTGTAGAAGAACAGAATGTACTTCGGGAAAAAGATTTTCAAACTGCGGAACTTCTTTTGCTTGTGTAAGAAATTCTACAATTGCATCTTTTTTCCCGTCTGCAAGATCAAAAAAAACACGTGGCACATGTTGAGAAGCGGCAATATTTATTGCAACAAAGATTATGACAATTCCATATGAAATACCTACAACTCCATGCCAGATGGTCATAAACATTTTATCCTCAACAAAGCCTTTTTTCTGTTTCTTTTTATTTGGCATTATCATCATTATACCGAAACTACATCCATTGCGCCAAAGCAACAATGTTCAAAAATCCACCAACCGTTTGCCAAATCTTGTATACTGATTTATATGCACGTTAATCTCAACTCATACAAAAAACTATATCTTGACACAGCATCAGCAAAACTTTCTGATATGACGGCTTTGTTTGAAAAAATTGCTGAAAATCAAGATCCACAAGCAATTGCCGACTTTCATAGACTTTCACATTCAATCAAAAGTCAAAGTCTGGTAATGGGGTATACCCAACTTGGACTTGCAGGTAAAATCCTTGAAGCATTGTTTCGAGCTGTACAAAAAGATCAAATCAAACTTGATACAAATATATTTGAAATAATTAGAAAAACAATCAATGCAATGAGTCAATCTCTGATAAGAATTCAGTCCCAACAGGGAGAGCTCAATCTATCTCATGAAATCCAATCGCTTGAAGAGCATACTAAAATCAGGCTTCTTGATCCATAACATATGATTACAATTTATTTCATAGTATGAATATACTCATTGCAGAAGACGATGAATTTTTCCAAAAATTCTACAAAAACCAGCTCGAACAACACGGATATACTGTGCAAATAGCGTCAAATGGCGTTGAAGCAATGACACAAATTGCGATACAAAAACCCGACTTGTTGATACTCGACATCATTATGCCCGAAAAAGATGGATTTGAAGTCCTCGAAGACCTTTCGGCATCCGGTCAGATTAACACAATTCCTGTACTAATTTTTTCCACCTTGGGACAGGAAAAAGATATGAATCATGCCCTAGAGCTCGGAGCAAAAGGATATGTGAATAAAAGTTTTTTTGACTTTGATACACTCCTTGTAAAAATCAAGGAGGTGACTGGATTGTAATACTATAGATATTTGTCATATATACTATGCTTCTCTCGGATGAGCAGCTCACAGAGCTGCTAAAAAAAATAAACATTCTTGATGATAAAAAAATCGAAGAAATACATGAGTTCACAAAGAACTCAGGGGTAGGATTTCGTGAAGCGATCATCCAACTCAACTTCATCTCTGATGAGCAGCTTGGAATCACAATTGCAAACTACCTCAAGATCCCCTTTATCTCCCTCTCAAAAATCTCAATCCCTGAGGAGGTTTTTCATATCGTTCCCGAAAAAATAGCCCGCAAACAGAAAGCGATCGCATTTGCACGAGATGAAAGTGGTATCAAGCTTGCCATGGCAGACCCCTCAAACAGAGAAATTATTGAAATGGTTGCAAAAAAAACCCAATCAAAAGTATTTCCACATTTGGCAAGCGAGCGAGATATCATGAATACGCTCTATATTTTCAAAAAGGATATTCAAAAATCGTTTCAAAAACTTATCGAAAAATCTGAAAAAAACCTTGGACATGATTTACCAGTCTCAAAAATAGTAGACCTCATCCTTGAAACTGCTTTTTATGACAAAGTTTCAGATATTCATATCGAGCCACAAGAGGAGTACGCGCTTGCACGGTATCGTATCGATGGGATTTTGCATGACGTGTTACAATATCCGCGAGAACTCAATGATCGCATCATGACACGAATAAAAGTACTCTCGAGGCTTCGCACTGATGAACACTTGAGTCCACAGGACGGGAAAATGAGATTTGAGGTGGAAGATAGTTTCATTGATCTTCGTGTATCGATCATTCCGATCGCAGACGGTGAAAAAGCTGTACTCCGACTTCTTTCTGCAGACAATAAAAATATCACTCTCACCGACCTTGGCATGAGTGATAAAGATCTGGAGAAGGTAAGCCGCGCCTATACAAAGCCGTTTGGAATGGTTTTGTCGACCGGGCCGACTGGATCTGGAAAATCTACATCGATTTATGCAATTCTAAAAAATCTAAATACACGTGCAAAGAACATCACGACGATTGAAGATCCTGTCGAATATCGCATTCAGGGTGTGAATCAAATTCAAGTAAATCCCAAAACAAAATTAACTTTTGCAAGTGGTTTGCGTTCTATTTTAAGACAGGATCCAAACATCATTTTTGTTGGAGAAATTCGTGATTCTGAAACCGCAAGTATCGCTATAAATGCTGCTCTGACGGGTCATTTGGTTGTATCAACTCTTCACACCAATGATGCAGCCACAACACTTCCACGACTTATGGATATGAAAATTGAGCCATTTTTAGTCTCATCTACTGTAAATATCATTATTGCACAAAGACTCATACGAAAAATTTGCAGTATGTGTAAATCTGTTGTAAAGACCACGCTTGATGAGCTCATGAAAAATCTTCCAAGTGAAATGGTCAAAAAACATTTTGGAATAAAAAATAACATCAATATATATAAAGGATCTGGATGTCCGGTCTGTCACACAACTGGATATATCGGAAGGCTTGGTATTTTTGAGGTACTTGAAGTGACAAAAGAGATTCGATCACTGATATTACAAAGGGCAGATTCTGATGTGATCATCGCACAAACAAACAAAGATGGCATGTCAACCATGCTTGATGATGGCTTGGACAAAGTTGCTCAAGGTTTGACAACTATCGAAGAAGTCCTTCGCGTCACCAAAGTCGCAGGCATGTAAGACTCATTAATTTACTTAAATACGCATGAAAATTCAAAATATCTCTCTTTCATCAAAGGACAAAATCACTCTGTTTGATAATTTTGCAACAATGTTAGGTGCAGGAATCTCTATTCTTGAGGCTGTTGATTCAATGCTTGAAGACTCCAAGGGAAATCAAAAAAAACTTCTGGAAAATCTTCGCAAAGATCTCACGCAAGGCCAACAAATCTCAAGCTCTTTTGCGAGGTATCCTGGAACATTTGACAAGGTAACCCTCAATATCATTCGTGCCTCAGAAGAAGCAGGAACACTTGATGTGACCCTCAAGGATATAAAAAAACATATTCAAAAGGAGATGGAGTTCAAGGATAAAATACAATCGGCGATGATATATCCATCGCTTATCTTAGTTGTTTTCGTTGGGATCATGCTCCTCATCCTCACCTTTGTTATTCCAAAAATGGCATCGGTTTTTTCCCGAATGAAAGTCGAACTTCCTCTGGCCACACAGATCATGCTCAATGTGTCAAACTTCATTACCACATATCCCATTCAACTCATAATTGGAGTTATAGCATTCATTGCGGGATTCATATATCTTTTTCGAACAAAAAAATCGTTTATTTTGGGAATATTTTTCTCCCTTCCTATGATTTCTGGTTTAGTGAAACAGATTGATATCACGAGGTTCACGAGAAGCATGTCTTTACTACTTTCGGCAGGGATTCCTTTGACCGGAGCTCTTGAACTTTCACAGGAGGTAGTCTCAAGAAAAGATATGCGCCAACTCGTCAAGCATATTCAAACCGCAGTCATGTCTGGAAAAGACGTATCTGACGCCGTGCGAGACGCCAAAGGTTTGGTGCCGATGATCGTCATAAAGCTCATTGAGGCAGGAGAAAAAACAGGATCGCTTGATGTTGCAATGCAAAATATTTCAGAAAATATGGATTATGAAGTTC
>PFSC01000045.1:0-3629 GCA_002788865.1 Candidatus Roizmanbacteria bacterium CG_4_9_14_0_2_um_filter_39_13 | reverse complement strand
CATCGGAATTGCAGTAGGTGGCATGATGATTTCGATCATTTCTCCGATTTACGGACTTATTGGACAGGTGAGGAATCTTTGATGAAAAAAATGATGTACGAATAATGATTTATGATTTATGAATCACGTTGCTGACGCTTTATGGACAAAAACGGCTTTACACTCATAGAAATATCGCTGGTGATGGCTATCTCTGTCATCCTTATGACCCTCACAACCATAAGTCTCATCAGCTACCAACAAAATACATATGTTCAAACCTCAATTGAACAGCTCATGTCGGATATCAAATATCAGCAAATTAGCGCCATGAATGGCGCGACAGAAGGTGAAGTCTCTGCTCAACGTTTTGGGATACATTTTGATACAAACTCATACACTTTATTTCACGGAGATACATACAACGCGCTTGAGCCTACCAACTTCACTGTATCGCTTGACCACAACTTGAGCTTCGCTTCAGTTGAGTTTGCACAAAATGAACTATTGTTTGAAAGAGGAAGTGGTGAAATTCTCAATTTCGTCGATGGCGAAAATACCATCACTGTGCAAGATGGTGGAAATAATACACAAGTTGAGATCGCGATTAACAAACTTGGCACTATCACACAAATTCAATAATACATCCATGCGCAACAATTTCTCACACATTCAAAATGAAGTTGGACAGTCTTTGATCGAACTCCTTATCGTCATAGGACTCTTGGCAATCTTACTCCCAGCGATAACCGCTGGGCTTATCACCTCGCGGGAAGGAAAACCGCAACAAGAACGACGTATTCATGCGGCTCAACTCATGAAAGAATCACAAGAAGTCATGAGATCTATTCGCGAGGCAAGTTGGTCAAATATCGAAACAAACGGCACATATCACCCAACACAAAACGGGACAGCATGGACTCTTACTGCAGGCCCTGAGGTAATCGATGGACTGATGACAAGACAGATTGAAATCGAAGATGTACAGCGTGATGGAAATAACCAAATAGTGACTTCGAGTGGATCAGTTGATCCATCTACGAAAAAGATTACGACAACCCTTTCCTGGAATGTACCTATCATCACCTCCACATCATCGACAATGTATCTTACGCGCTACCTTGACAATACAACCTATATTCAAACTACTGAGGCTGAGTTTAACGCTGGAACATTGTCAGATGTCATTGTGACCAATACAGCGGGTGGCGAAGTGACTCTCGGCTCTGGTGGATCCGGGTCATGGTGCGCCCCTTCCCTAGCCATCACTGCGCTCGACCTTCCCAAAAGCGGAGTTGCAAATGCGGTAACTGCAATTGAAGGGGAAGCGTTTGCGGCGACTGGGGACAATGCGTCCGGAGTCGCACTCGCAGATATTACTATCTCTAATGCAAATCCACCCATCGCATCAGTACGCGGAACCTTTGATGGATATAAAACAAATGACGTGTTTGGAGAATCAAACTATGCGTATATTGCAACTGACAATAACTCGAAAGAAATTGTAATTATTGATCTCACAACATCGCCCTATGTTGAGAGTGGGTATGTGAATACTCCAGGCACCAGCGACGCTACTGGAGTATTCGTTGTCGGAAATACTGGCTATGTCACAGCAGGAAATAAATTGTACAACTTTGATCTTTCAAGCAAATCAGGAAGTCGACCATTAAGCGATGCCGATGGGGTGTACGTTTCCCTTTTTGGTACTGCGGGTGAACTGTATGTGGTGGGCAATTATGCGTATGTGACAATAGGAACGTATGCGTTGCGCGAGCTTGTAATTGTAGACGTCTCAAATCCAACAAACATGCAAGTTGTGGGCTGGGCTGATGTTAATGGAGAGGCAGGGCAAGGAGTATTTGTCAATTCCTCTGGAACAAGAGCTTATCTTGCAACGAGTTCATCAACATCAAAAGCTGAGTTTTTCATTATTGACATAGCTTCAAAGTCTGGAAGTCGCCCTATAATTTCCAGCTACGACGCCAATGGAATGAATCCGAAAGGAATTACTGTTGTTACGGGAAATAAAGCCATTTTGGTTGGTACTGGGGGCGAAGAATATCAGGTGATTAATATTGCAGTTGAAAACACTCCGTCACGATGTGGGGGAATTGAAATAGACACAGGAGTGCAAGAAATATCGTCGGTTCTCGAGGTTGATGGAGATGCGTACTCTTATATTGTCACCGGAGACGTGTCAGCAGAGTTCAAGATCATTGCGGGTGGCCCTGGTGGTACATATAGCGCGTCGGGGATTTATGAATCGTCTACATTTGATGTTGGATATTCCACCGCATTCAATCGTATTATACCGACATTCGTTAAACCAACAAATACGGATATTCAGCTGCAGGTTGCAATCGCAGACGCGCTTGTCGATAGTTGTGATGGCGTAACGTATGAGTTTGTAGGACCCGATGGAACAAGTGGAAGTTTTTATACAACAGACGATGTGATTTCATTCAATAATGATGGAATGGGCTATGAAAATCCTGCCCATTGTTTTCGATACCGCGTATATCTATCAACCAGTGACTCATCCGCAACGCCGATTTTTGAAGCATTATCAGTCAACTATTCTCCATGAAGAGATATTCTTTATTCAATATTCAACATTCCAGACACGGCTTCACCCTTATCGAACTGAGCCTGTTCATGGGTCTTTTTTCAATCGTACTTCTCGTATTGACAACTGTGTTTGGAGAGCTGATTCAAAAACAGTTGGAGATTCAAAGCACTTCTGCTGTTGAATCTGACAAAAGTTATATTCTTTCTCGCCTAGAGTACGATATTGGTCGATCTGATTCCCTCACTATTCCTGCGACTCTTGGCGAATCATCAACAGAACTTGAGCTTAGGATTGATGGAAACCCCTATATATACAGACTCGATGGGATAGTTCTAGAAATTGATAACAACGGAGAGATACTTCGATTAAATAATGTACGTACTGCAATATCAGACCTCTCATTTCAGAGTATCGGAAATATCGGCGGCATTCCCACAATAAACACGCAAATGACCATCACTAGCCTTGCTGAAGAAGCATCAAAAATTAGACAAGCTACTATTGATACAACATTTGGACTGAGGTAATAAATCTATGCAAGTAAATATTCAAAAAAATAACCAAGGACAAACATTGATCACACTCCTTGTTTTTACGGTTGTTGCTATGGCAATCATTACGACCGCTGTCTCTATAATAATTAATATTTCAAAATCAGCAAGTATTGTCGAAAGTCATACTATTATGTCGGGAGCTGCAGAAAGCGCACTTGAAAATGCCATTCTTCGAGTCCTTAGAGATCCAACATATGCGGGAGAATCCATACTGATTGGGGAAACATTGGTCGAAATTACAGTCAATGGCACCGACCCAATTGAGATCAGAGCTGATGCAACGTATGGAGAATATACTCAAGCAGTTCAAGCAGAAGTTTCATATGTAAATAATCGTCTCACTGTAACTTCATGGGACAATCTCTACTAAACAAGGTAAGAGTTCACACTCTTTGACAAAACTGTATCATAATATATCAATTATTATTTTGTGTCATCCTCGACCTGATCGGGGATCCAGATTGTTGAAATAGTCTGGAGAATGGATTCCCGCCGGAGCCTGCCCTCGACTCCGATCGGGGGCG
>PFSC01000133.1 GCA_002788865.1 Candidatus Roizmanbacteria bacterium CG_4_9_14_0_2_um_filter_39_13 | reverse complement strand
GAGCATGATCTCAGATAAAGCAGAACGAATGAAGCACTTGCCAAACTACAAAGTTGAGGTAAAAAATATTAATTCATTCAACTTTGCCAAAAAGGCAATTGATTTTGAGCTTATTCGTCAAGCAAAAATTCTTGATAAAGGAGAAACCCCAGCTCAAGAAACCCGAGGATATGATGATAAAAAGGGAATCACGTTTTCACAGAGATCAAAAGAAGAAGCTCAGGATTATCGGTATTTTCCAGAACCTGATATTCCGCCAATGGAGTTTAGTGATGAAGAGATTGAAGCTATTAGATTAACCATCCCAGAATTGCCCAGCGCAAAACGCGAGAGATTTATAAGAGATTTTGGGCTGAAAGAAAATGAAGCTGCAATATTAGCTAGAGAAAGATCAATTGCGGATTATTACGAATCCGTCTTTTCAAAAATTAAATCAATTAGAGCATCATCTGAGATTGAAAATGTAGAAAAACTTACTGCAAGTGCAATTGTAAATAAACGCATTTCAATAAGTCAGTCTCCTGATGAATTTGCAGAAAAATTTATTGAAACGTATAAGCCAATAGACGTTGATCAAGATAAACTTTCAGAAGTCATCGCATCCATCATTAAAAACAATCCTAAGCAAGTAGAACAATATAATGCAGGCAAAACTGGACTTCTTGGGTACTTTGTAGGCATGGTCATGAAAGAAATGAATGGAAAGGCCGATCCTCAAGCGGTACAAAAACTAATGAGAGAGAGACTTAGTTAATCTGTCATTCCCGACCCCGATCGGGAATCCAGACTGGATCCCCGCGTTCGCGAGGATAACTGTCCTTCGATAAAACTTCGGAATGGTAGCAACGCATGGATCCTTCACATTCGTTCAGGATGACAGTAAGATACGTTATAATATCACCATGTCTTTTGTCCATCTTCATGTACATTCCGAGTTCTCTCTTCTTGATGGCATGTGTCGGGTCAAAGATCTGATTGCAAAAGCCAAAAAGCACAAAATGCCCGCAGTAGCAATCACTGATCATGGCGCACTCTATGGAGCTTTCAAGTTTTTTATTGCTGCAAAAGACGCGGGGATAAAGCCCATTATTGGGTGCGAGCTCTATAAATCAAAAGGTTCAAACAAGGAAAAAACAGCTAAGGGAGAGAAGAACGCTTACCATCTTCTTGTTCTTGCAAAAAACTTCACAGGATATCAAAACTTACTCAAGCTTGTCACATACGCAAATCTCGAAGGGTTTTATTACAAACCTCGAGTGGATTGGGAACTTCTTGAAAAGTATCATGAAGGACTTATCGCGACAACCAGCTGTCTTGGAGGCGAGATTCCACAGCTCATTTTGCAAGATCAAATAAAGCAAGCAGAAGAGTTGTTGGTGCGATACCATACTATGTTTGGTGATGATTTTTATATTGAACTTCAACGTCATCCCAATCTCCCTGAACTTGATAAAGTGAATGAAGTTCTCGTATCCTTTTCAAGAAAATTCAATATCCCACTGGTTGCCACAAACGATGTTCATTATCTCGAAAAAGACGATGCCTATGCACAAGAAATACTGCTCTGCATTCAAACACAGCGAGCAATTTTTGAAAAAAATAGGCCATTGAGTATGATCGATATTCCAGATTATTACTTCAAGTCAGAGGCAGAGATGAGAGAGCTTTTTCATGACTATCCAGAAGCGATCGAGAACACGGGCAAAATCGCAGAAAAGTGTAATGTTGAGATTCCATATGGAAAGCTCATTCTTCCTAAATACGATCTTCCTAAAGGCTACACCAATGAATCATATCTACGTGAACTTACGTATTCAAAAAAAGATCGCATAAAAGATGCAACAGATAAAGTGATCCAAGAACGGCTTGATTATGAGCTTGATATTATCAATAACAAAGGATATGCGCCATACTTTTTATTTGTGCAGGATATTGTCACTTGGGCCAAAGATCAAGGAATTGCAGTTGGTCCTGGGCGTGGATCTGCTGCAGGCTCACTCGTCTCGTACGTACTTCGGATCACTGACATCAACCCACTTCAATACAATATTCCATTTGAACGATTTCTAAACCCTGAACGGCCAACTCCACCTGACATTGATATTGATTTTTCTGACAAACGTCGTGAGGAAGTGATCAAATATATATCGTTCAAATATGGCTCAGACCATGTAGCGCAAGTCATCACGTTTGGAACAATGGAAGCGAAGATGGCTGTACGTGATGTCTCGCGAGCGCTTGGTCATTCATACTCACAAGGAGATCGTATTTCAAAAATGATTCCTCTTGGGAAACAAGGATTTAAAATGTCGATAGACGGAGCGCTTGAAGAATCCGCAAACCTCAAACTCGCATACAACTCAGAAGAAGATGTGAAAAAAGTGATAGATATTGCACGAAAAGTTGAAAGTCTTCCACGTCATTTCTCTGTTCACGCTGCTGCAGTCGTCATCGCTGATAAACCTTTGATCGACTATGTACCTCTCCAGATGGACAACAAGGAGGGTCGTATTATCACACAATACGACATGTACTGCTTGGATCTGAATGCGGTTTCTGAAGACAAGGCAGTTGGCCTAGTGAAAGCTGATATTTTGGGTCTTCGCAATCTTTCAATTTTGGAAGAGGCTCTCCAATATGTAAAAGAATTTAGCGGTGATGTGATAGATATTCACGAAGTACCACTCGATGACAAAAAGACATTTGAGCTCATGAGCAGAGGAGAGACGATCGGCGTGTTTCAACTTGAATCGAGCGGAATGCGACGTCTCGCGCGTGATCTTCAGCCAACAAAGCTCAGTGACATCACTGCTATGGTCGCGCTCTATCGCCCTGGACCTATAGATCTGATTCCGACCTTTATCAAAGGAAAGAAAAATCCTCGCTCAGTTCGATATCTTCACAAGGATCTTCGATCATTTCTTGAAGAAACATATGGAATTCTCGTGTACCAAGAACAAGTGATGGATATTGCTGTCGGGTTTGCAGGTTTCAAAAAAAGTGAAGCAGATCTTTTGCGCATGGCAATGGGAAAGAAAAAGAAGAAACTCATGAAAGAAGGGAAAGTCAATTTCATCCAAGGAGCTTACAAAAAGGGATACACCAAAAAACTTGCTGAGCAGATTTTTGGATTTATGGAAAAATTTGCGGCGTACGGATTTAACAAGGCGCATGCGACTTCATACGCCCTTATTGCATACTGGACCGCATTTATGAAAGCAAATTATCCTGTAGAATTCATGACCGCACTCATGACAGCAGAGCTTCAAGGTGTCGCAGGGCCACAGCGTGAGTACAAAATGGCGCAAGCTCTCGAAGAAAGTAAGCGAATGAAAATTAAGGTTCTTCCTCCTGATATCAACAAGTCAGTGTATAAATTTTCGATCGAAGGACGTTCAATCAGATTCGGAATGTCTGCTATTAAAAATGTAGGATCTGCTGCGATAGATTCGATTATCTTAACTCGTGAAAAAGAGGGAGAGTTTTTGTCTTTTGGCGAATTCCTGTTTCGCGTAGATCTGCGAAAAGTAAATAAACGAACGGTTGAAAGTCTCATAAAGTCAGGAGCCTTTGACGCATTTGGTACGAAGGCTACTCTTTTGGGTGCATATCCTCAACTTGCTGATGAAATTTCGAAAGGAAAAGACAAAAAAGCAGATGGTCAATTTGGGCTCTTTGGGCAAAATGAGCAAAAGAGGTACGTGAAGGATTCATTTCATGTAGTTCCTGAATATACCGAAGACAAGCTCATAGAGTTTGAAAAAGAAGTTATAGGGTTTCTTATCAGTCGAAATCCCATGGAAAAACATAGTGAAATAATTAAAAAGAAAGTGAATAAAAAAATTGGAGAAATAACACCAGAAGATGTCGAGAAAACATTTGTTTTTGCAGCAAATATCTCGAGTATAAAAATGGTTAAAACAAAAAAGAATAATCAAGAAATGGCCTTTTTGCAGGTAAGCGATGCAACTGGTACCATTGAGGTGGTCGTTTTTCCAAAAACATATGCAAAAATGAAAGGTGACTTTGATTCCAATTCGGTTATTCTGTTTCGCGCAAAGGTATCTGAGCGAGATGGTGAAATAAGTCTTCTTTTGGACAAATCAGTAAACCTTGATAAAAGAATGAAGAAAGAACTGGTTGATTAATGCATCGTGAATATGTATGTGTGATATCATATATTCATACTATAATTACCTCAAAGAAAATGACAAAGCCAAAAAGTCATGTGTATAGTGGTTTGAATAAAGAGGGTGACATAGTGAAGACTGTGTCGCCAACGCCAAGGAAACCCGATAGAAATCTCAACATACCGCCAGAATATCTCAATCTTGGGATGTATCTTGTTGTTCCACTCATATTGGGTGTTATGATTGGTATATATCTTGATAATTCTTGGAAAACGGGCGGAACGTTTACCCTTATCGGAATTGGGCTTGGTACAATATCAATATTCTATAATTTATATAAACTCTACAAAAAAGGATGAGTCCACATATTAGCATAAAGGCAGAGAAAGTGTTTGAAATCTTAGGATTTCCAATCACAAACTCATTATTAGTCACAACACTCGTTATTGTGGTGTTTAGTTTTATTGCCAGGTATTATTATCAAGAACTCCAAAAGGAAGACAGGAGTCTTGTATTTTATGGACTCCATGCGATGTTTGTAGGACTTTATGGGATGTTTGAATCAGTTCTTCGAAAGAATGTGAATGTCTTTTATGGACTGCTTGGGTCTTTTTTCTTTTTTATCCTACTGTCAAATTGGTCGGGACTTGTTCCGGGAGTAGGGTCAATTCTTATTGAACCTCAAATACATTTGGAGGAAATTGCTGAAAGTAAAGAAATACATGGATCAGGAAAAATCCCCCTGTTGAGAGGGGGGACAGCTGATCTTAATACGACAGTGGCACTGGCGCTGCTATCTGTTATATTAACTCAAATTTTTGGATTCAAATATTTGGGTGCAAAGGCACATCTTAAGAAGTATTTTAATTTTAAGGACCCGATCATGATCATGCTGGGGCCTCTGGAGATTATCCAGGAGCTTGCCCGGATAGTGTCGTTTTCTTTTCGTCTGTATGGTAATATTTTTGCTGGTGAGGTGTTGTTGGCAATCATCCCCTTTTTATTACCGGTTGTTTTTTCTTTTGTCGTTGCGCCGATGTTTTTTCTGGAAATATTTGTCGGAACGGTTCAAGCTTTTGTTTTTGTGATGTTGTCCGCTGTTTTTATAAATATGGCAGTCGCAAAGCAACACTGAAATTGGGCGTTTTTATTCATTATTATTTAATTTTATACACATATGGATGTTGATGCAGCAAGGCTCATAGCAACAAGTTTGGCAATAGGTATCGGGGTTATCGGTCCGGGAATAGGAATTGGACTGATTGGGAGTAAAGCAATGGAAGCACTTGGTCGCAATCCGGAGGCCGAAGCTTCAATCAGAACAACCATGATTTTGGCAGCTGCATTTGCAGAGTCAATTGCGATTTTTGCTCTGGTTGTTGCACTTATTATTAAATTTGTCGTTTAAGATTATTACTTTACCAACTGAAATATGGAGAATTTAGGAATAGATCTCAAACTGATCATTGCACAGATTGTCAGCTTTGCTATTTTCTATTTCATATTCCAACGTTTTATCTCAAAACCACTTTTGAAGTTTCTCAAAAAACAAAAAGAGGATGAAGAGCTTCGTGCAAAACTTGCAGAAGAGCTTGAAGACAGAAAAGCGACCTTGGATGAAAAAGATAGAAAAATGAATGAAGACCGCAAAAAAGCACTTGATATTGCACTGATTCAAGGAAAGAAAGATGCAGAAAAAGTAAAGAATGAGCTTATTGAAGATGCAAAAAAGCAAGCAGAGGTGATCATTACACGTGCAAAAGAACAGGTGGAAGATAAAAAGAAAGATTTATACAAAGATGTTCGGAAGAAAATCGCACAAGTGAGTGTGATGCTTGTTGAGTCTGCATTGAAGGATTATCTTACGATTGATTCTCAGAAAGCAATTACTGAGAATATATCCAAGAAGATACCGCAGATTGATATAGAGTAAATCATTGAATATGCAAAGAAAAAATTCGTACATTTATTATGGAAATTGATCCAGTTTTGAAGGAAGAACTCAAACAATACATTCTTGCAAAGACTAAAGGAGGACGAAAGCCTCAGGTCACGATTCGAGCAGCATATAAGCTCACAGATCACGAAATTGATCTTCTGAAAGAACGCATTGAAATATTGAGAAAGGCAGACATCTCTGTTGAAGTAGAAAAAGATATTCTTGCTGGTTTTGTCATTCAGTTCGACTCAAGTGTTATCGATCTCTCTTTAAATTCAGAATTAAAATCATTAGAACATACTCTTTATGAAACAGCTTGATCAATATATAGAACAAATCGAGAAAGAGCTCAAAGCTCGAAAAGGTATCCATGTTGAGTCTCGTGAAGTAGGAAACGTCACCGAGGTAAAAGATGGTGTCGTCACACTAGTCGGACTTGACAATATCGGATATGGCGATCTTATTGAATTTGAAAATGGAGTGAAAGCATTGGTTATCGATCTTTTGGAGAATTCGGTCGGAGCTATTGTACTTGGTGACTATTTGGATATCACAGCAGGAGATACAGCAAAAGGAACTGGAATCACTCTGTCCATCCCGGTAAGTGATGACATCCTGGGTCGTGTTGTAGATCCACTTTCACGTTCTCTTGACGAGGGTTCAGATATCAAATCAAAAATATATTATCAAATAGAGCGTCAAGCTGCAGGAATTGTAAAACGAAAGTCTGTGTCTGTGCCAGTACAGACAGGTATAAAAGCTATCGACTCGCTTATTCCAGTTGGAAGAGGACAGCGAGAACTAATCATCGGAGATCGTGTAACCGGAAAAACTACAATTGCAATCGATACAATCATCAATCAAAAAGGTCAGGATATGATTTGTGTGTACTGTGCTATTGGTCAGAAAAGCTCGAAAGTCGCAACCATCATCGAACTTCTTCGCAAAAAAGGAGCGATGGACTATACGGTTGTGGTCAATGCATCTGCTTCAGACCCGGTAACGCTTCAGTATCTGGCTCCATATTCTGCAACCGCAATCGCAGAGTATTTCATGGATAAAGGAAAAGATGTCCTTGTCGTATATGATGACTTGTCAAAACATGCGTGGGCATATCGACAAGTCTCGCTCATTTTGAGACGACCAGCAGGTCGTGAGGCCTATCCAGGAGATGTATTTTATCTTCATTCTCGACTTCTTGAGAGGTCATGTCGCATGAGTCCAAAATATGGCGGTGGATCAATCACGGGTCTTCCTATTATTGAAACATTGGAAAATGATGTATCGGCATATATTCCAACAAATGTGATTTCTATCACAGATGGACAGATATTTTTGGAAACTGACCTATTTAATGCAGGTGTTAGACCTGCCGTCAATGTCGGACTTTCAGTCTCTCGCGTCGGGTCTGCAGCTCAATCAAAAGCAATGAAACAGGTCGCCGGAAAGTTGAAACTCGACCTTGCTCAATATCGTGAACTCAGCGCATTTTCACAGTTTGAATCTGATCTTGACGAAGATACAAAGAGACAGCTCAATAGAGGTGCAAAAATGACTCAGATTCTCAAACAAAAACAAAGTAATCCGTACAGTCTTGCAGAAGAAGTTGCCATCATCTGGGTTGGCTCAAAGGGGTATCTTGATGAACTTTCACTGACGGAAGTATCTGAATTTGAGGTCAAATATCTCGATGATTTGAGAACTCGCGGGAAAAAAGTCATGAGTGCAATAAATACTGAAAAAGAGATCAGTGAATCAATTGAAAAGGAGCTAGAAAAATTTGTAAAGGATAATATGTTAGAGAAAGAAGTTAAAGTATAAATGTCTGTCATTCTGAGTAGGATCCGCCGACGGCGGAGACGACCGAAGAATCTATTCAAAACAGGATCCTTCTCCGCCAACCAGGCGGATCAGGATGACACAATAAGAAAATTACTTTATGAACATTCGAACAGTACGGAAAAAAATAAAATCAATAAAGAATGTAAAAAAAATCACAAAGGCGATGCAAATGGTGTCTGCTGTGAAAATGCGCAAAGCTCAGCAGCTTGAGCTTGAGGGACGACCATATCGAGATGGGTTGGCCGAAATGATATCGACTCTTTCGACAAAAATTGATCCATCGCATTCAAAACTTTTGCAAGTAGATACATCACATGCAGAGCGAGAATTGTTGGTAGTAGTCTCATCCAATAAAGGGCTTGCTGGGGCATTCAATGTGAGTTTGTTTCGCAAAATATTGTCGCTCTATCCAAGTTTTTCACACGTTGATATTGTTGGAGTCGGCACAAAAGGATCACAGTTTTTCGGAAGGCTAAAAGATACAATCATTATTGCCGACTTTTCAGGAAACAATCTAATTCTTGAAACATCGGCATTATTTGATTATCTTTTGGATCAGTATTACACCGGTACATACACATCAGTATCGATTGTATACAACGAATTTATATCAACACTGAGATCAGATCAAGTGAAGAAGACGTTGTTGCCACTTACTATCATGGATAGTTCAAAAACAGCAAAAGATGATATAAAAGAGAGCGTAAAAGGGGCAGATTTGATCATAGAACCATCACCAAAGGAAATTCTAGAAGAATTACTCAAAAGTTTTATAGAGTACACGATTAGAGGAGCGCTAATAAGCAGTGAGGCAGTTGAGCATTCGATGCGCATGATGGCAATGAAAAGCGCCACTGACAATGCAACTGAGCTGATTTATGAGATGACTCTTCTTGCCAATAGACTGAGGCAAGAAAAGATAACGAATGAATTATTGGACATGATAACCGCAAAAGAAAGTGTAGAAACAAGTTAATTTTTAATCAAAAGAATTCCTCGAAGCTTTGCTTCGGGGTTGATCCTGTGTCATTCCCGCGCAGGCGGGAATCCAGACTGGATCCGTCCCCGTGAAAACGGGGATCGAGTCGGGGATGACGCGGCAAGCCGCGGGGAATTAAACCCTAAAAGAGATTGAAAAATGATTAGAAATTAAAAATTAAAAATTAGAAATTCGAATTTAATTATGTCACAAGGAAAAGTATTATCAATCCGAGGAGTTGTTGTCGATATTCAATTTCCTGAGGATCAAACACCAAAAATATACGATGCATTGACCATTGATGACAAAAATCTTGGGAATGTGACTTTAGAAGTTGAGGCCGTAATAGGTGAAGGTTTGGGTCGTTGTGTCGCTCTCAAAGACGTCTACGGTATGCAACGTGGAGCTATTGCAACAAATACTGGTCATCCAATCGAAGTACCGGTGGGAGAAGAGACACTTGGACGAATTCTCAATGTAGAGGGACAAGTGGTAGATGAGGGGAAACCAATTGTTACGAAAAATAGAAGATCAATTCACAGAGCCGCACCACTTCTCAAGGAACAATCGGTGAAAGAAGAGCTGTTTGAAACAGGTATCAAAGTAATCGACCTCATCGCGCCACTTTCAAAAGGAGGAAAAGCAGCTATTTTTGGAGGAGCTGGCGTCGGTAAAACCGTCACAATCCAAGAGCTCATTCACAACGTCGCAAAGCAACATGAAGGAGTGTCGGTATTTACCGGAGTCGGAGAACGTACTAGAGAAGGAAATGATCTTTGGAATGAAATGAAAGAAACAAAGGTACTTGGAAGCACAGTGCTCGTATTCGGACAGATGAACGAACCACCAGGAAATAGGCTTCGAGTTGCATTGACCGGTGTCACCGAAGCAGAATACTTTCGAGATGAGAAAAAAATGGATGTACTTCTTTTTATCGACAATATTTTCCGATTTGCACAAGCAGGAGCAGAAGTATCTGCACTTCTTGGGAGAATCCCATCTGCAGTAGGGTATCAGCCGACACTTGCTTCAGAGATGGCAACACTTCAAGAGAGAATCACGTCAACGAAACAAGGGTCAATCACATCGCTACAAGCAGTATATGTGCCTGCAGATGATTATACCGATCCGGCTCCTGTTGCGACATTTGCACATTTGGATGCCACGATCACTCTTGAACGCGCACTTGCAGAACAAGCGCTTTTCCCTGCAGTTGATCCACTGACATCTACATCTAGAGCGCTTTCACCAGAAATTGTCGGAGAAGAACATTATCAAGTCGCTCAAGACGTGCTGAGCACGCTTCAAAGATACAAAGACCTTCAAGATATTATCGCCATTTTAGGTATGGAAGAGCTATCTGAAGACGATAAATTGATCGTCGGACGAGCACGAAAAATCCAGAGATTCCTCACGCAGCCCATGTTTGTGGCAGAGCCTTTCACTGGTCGCGAAGGAAAATATGTATCTATCGAGGACAGTGTGAGAGGCTTCAAAGAGATTCTTGATGGAAAGCATGATGATAAATCCGAAGGAGCTTTTTATATGGTTGGAGGGATTGAAGAAGTAAAGTAATATGTTACATCTCAAAGTAATCACACCAAAAAAACTTGTCTATGAAGAAGAAGTACATGCAGTAGTTGTGCCAACTGTGGCAGGAGAAATCACGATTCTCCCAAAGCACGCCGACCTCCTTTCCCTTCTCAAAGAAGGCGTCATCACGATAAAAAAAGAAAAAGAAATAGAGTATCTTTCTGTTGGTGGCGGATATCTTGAAACAGATGGAAAATCAGTACACATTCTAGTATCTCGAGCATATGGACAAGATGACATAAACGAAGATCGTGCAAAAGAAGCTATAGAAAGCGCACAAAAAATCTTAGTTGAGACAAATGACAAGCAAGAACGATCCGAAGCTTTAAGCTCAATAAGACGCTCAACAATTGATATGAAGATGCTCAGCAAAGTTCGCAGAAGGAAATCTTCCTGAGTTTGATATACTACCTTAATAGCAGTAATTGAGAATGAACGTTTCTGACATTTGAAATTTGAATTTTTCATCATATGACTCTCATTGTTGTAGAATCTCCGACAAAGGCGCGGACATTTAATAGAATACTCAAAATAAAGAAGCTCTCAGATAAATACTTCGTTTTTGCGACCGTAGGGCACTTTCGAGATCTTCCTTCAAATCATATGGCTGTAGATTTTGAAAATAATTATCAGCCAGAATATGAAATCATGGAACGAAAATCCAAGATGCTCGACAAACTTAAAAGCCTTGCAAAAGACCATGACAAAATAATTCTTGCAACGGATCTTGACCGAGAAGGAGAATCTATTTCATACCACGTCGCATATGAACTTGGATTTATTGAAGAGAATTGGCCCGACTTTTCTATTAAAAATAAATCAAAACTTGAGCGAATTGTGTTTCACGAAATCACCCCTACAGCCCTTCTTGAAGCTCTTGATAACCCAAGTGATCTCCGAACCGACCTGGTCAAAGCACAACAAGCGCGACGAATCTTAGATAGAATCGTCGGATACAAGCTATCGCCACTTTTGTGGAAAAAGATGGGAAAAAATTGGCTTTCGGCTGGTCGTGTCCAGACTGTGGCGCTTCGACTTATTGTAGAGCGGGAAAAGGAAATTGCAAAATTTACTTCTGATCCATATCATCAAATCGACGGTACGTTTGTGAATGGAGAAGAAATCACAGCACGACTTGTGAGCCATGATGGAAACATGTATGAAGTGATCAGTAAAATTGACTTGTTTGACGGGTCATTTGAATACTCAAAAACGACGATTGACAAAAAGCAAGCGGAAGAAATTAAGGCGGATCTAGAAACAGATACATTTTCGGTCACAAGCATCACCACAAATGAGGTGAATCGTTTTCCACCTCCACCACTTACAACCTCACTCTTGCAACAAGAAGCGTTTCGACAGCTCAGATTCCCCTCGAAGCTCACGATGCGAATCGCTCAGTCTCTCTATGAAAAAGGACTGATCACATACCATCGAACCGACTCGTTCAATCTTTCGGCAAAATATGTGTTTCCTGCCAAAGACTATATCACCAAAGTATATGGAAAAAAGTATGCTCTCGACAAGCCGCGTGGCTTTCGAACAAAGTCAAAAAATGCACAGGAAGCACACGAAGCTATCCGTCCTACACAAGCAGATAGGACTATAGCGTCGATGAAAAAGAAACTTGGAGCTCCTGAAAAAAAGCTATACCAACTCATCTTTGATCGTGCGCTTGCGACGCAGATGAAAGAGGCAACAATCAGAGAAAGTGAGATACAGATCGCAAGTGGAAAAGGGTACGCATTTCAAACAGTGCACAAGGAGTTTGTTTTTGAAGGTTTTTTCAGAATATTGTCTCCTGGCTATGTCAAAAACAACTCAGAAAAACTTGCATTAAAAGATTCAGAACAGATCAAATTGAGCTCACTTGCAGTCGAAGAAAAAGAAACAAAGCCTCCATATCGATACAGTGAAGGAACTCTTATCAAAACGATGGAAGACAAAGGCATTGGGAGACCGTCTACATATTCAAGTATCATTTCTTTGATTATTGACAAGCACTATGTCGAGAAAGACTTTCGCTACTTGAAGCCAACACCACTTGGCGCGTCCATGTCAGATTATTTGTCTGAAGCATTTCCAGATTTGTTTAGTTTGGAATTTACCGCAGAGATGGAAAATTCTCTTGATGAAATCTCAAACGGAAAAGAAAATATTGTGGACACGTTGGATAAATTTTATAAGCCATTTTCAAAAGAATTAAAGAAAGTATTTGTTGATACAACTGAAATAAAAGTTGTAGAAGAGACTCTCGATGAAAAATGTCCAAAATGTGGATCAGTTCTAGTTGCGCGATTTGGGAAGTATGGAAAATTTTTCGCATGTGTCGAATATCCGAAATGCAAATTTATAAAACCAAATTTGCGGTATGTCAAAGGCTACAATTGCCCGGAGTGTGAAGGACGACTTGTCGTAAGGTATAGCAAAAAAGGGAAGCGATTTTATGGATGTGAAAATTATCCTAAGTGCACTCATGTGCGATGGGCTCTCAATGTAATCCCAGAGAAAACCACGAAGGAGAAGGTAGGAAAAATAGCTACAAAGCCAGTGGCAAAAGTTACAAAGTCGAAAGTGAAAAAGAAAGCTATAAAAAAGAAATCTGTTAAGAAGATGAGCAAGTAAGAGTAACGGTTCACAAGTCTTGACACAGATGTCATTCCCGAGCGGAATGAAATGGAGCGCGGCAATCTAATTATTTAGAGATTGCTTCGTCGCTGTCACTCCTCGTAATGACATACTATGATGTAGTTTTGTCAAAGCAAGTAAGAGTAGGAGTTCACGGTCTTGGACAAAACTGTATCATAATATATCAATTATTATTTTGTGTCATCCCCGACCTGATCCCCGTTTTCACGGGGACGGATCCAGATTGTTG
>PFSC01000161.1 GCA_002788865.1 Candidatus Roizmanbacteria bacterium CG_4_9_14_0_2_um_filter_39_13 | reverse complement strand
AAGACCTCGTAAAGATGACCGTCAGATATTTGAAGCCATACGATGGATACTCACAACAGGAGCACAATGGAATGAGCTTCCTTCAAAATAGAAAGCGGCACGTTGGTGGTTATCCACCGTTTGAAATATACAAAATATTTCTCATGAACGATATCTGTTCGTATTGTGATTTCATGTGTTCTATGACACTTCCCACATCTGTATCTTTGATGACCATTTTTAACAGCGCTATTAAATCCCCGATGCGTAAGCTCGTGGGATGGAGGCGCTCCCCGCTTCGATAGTTGCGGGGCAAACAGCTACGCTGTTTGATTGATAAGAAACCCCGAGCGTAAGCTCGTGGGTAGTTTCATATCCCCAATGAATGATATTCTCCCCTCCACAATACGGACAGAGCCGGTGATGTTTTTTTCATAATACAGCACAGTATACTCACTGTCGGGAACTATAGATCAGTGTTTTGATTGTAGTACTAATCTAAAGAAGTATATTTACCAACACTGAATGTCTATTAAGCCGTCAATAATATAGTTACTTAAACTCCTTGATATTATTTTCATTGATATAGAAGTTATTGCCTTGTCCTGAAACGAGTTTATATGCAGTTTTTCTCACGATAGTTTCTATGAGTCTCTCAAGGCTACGGATACCTGGCTCAAATCCGAGTGGGCGAACAAGCTCAGGCCACAGCGCTTCATCGATCGTGAGCTGAGTTGGTTCTACTCCAGTCGCTTTCAAATACTTTGGAAAAATATAGTTTTTGCCAATTTCAATTTTCTCCTCATCGGTATACGAGGGCATTTGAACAACTTCAAGACGATCAAGCACGGGAGGAGCGATATTGTTGGTATTATTTGCCGTTGCGACAAATAATACGTTTTCGAGGCTAAAAGGATAATCAAGAAAGTAGTCCACAAAATGCATATTTTGATTTGGGTCAAGAAGCTCAAGAAGTACGCCCATCACCTCTGCGCGTGCATCTGGAGTGATTCGGTCGAGTTCATCAAGAAGAATCACTGGATTTTTTACTTTGACCTCTCGAAGTGCTTGTATGATTTTTCCTGGCTCAGATTCCGGAGAGGTTTTTGATTGTCCACGCAGGTCTCGAGCTGATGCCAATCCTCCAAACGGAATTCGCATAAATTTCCTACCCAAACTTTCTGCAAGCGAAATCGCAAACGTCGTTTTACCGGTACCTGCAAGTCCAACAAAAAAAAGTGGACGAGTGTGAATTGCATTTGATCCCAATTTATCCTTTTGAAGTTTATAGATCGACAAGTATTCAAGGATTTTTTGTTTGATTCGTTCAAGTCCGAAATGATTTTTGTCAAGAATTTGTTTTGTTGCAACAATATCTATGACATCTTTGGTCTCAGTAAACCAAGGGAGTGAAACGATCCAATCGATGTATTTTTCGATGACATCAAGGTGAGAAAGATTGCCTCCATATTTGAGAGACAAATTAATTCTTTCGATTTGCTCAAGAGCCTTTTGTTGCAGGTTAGCAGGCAACTGCACTGATTGCAATTTCTCCTTTAGCTTTGTAATCTCCGATAAAGCCGATTGGTCATCCATATAATTAGCAGACGAATAATGCACTTGACAAAACGACTGATTTTAGATATAAATTTACCATTAACAAAATCGTTATCAATTAAATATAACAGATTTATGTCATCCAAACAAAATATCAAACCACTTTTTGATTATGTTTTGATAAAACCGCTTCAACCAGAAGCAGTGACCGCATCGGGTATTCTCATTCCTGATACCGTCAAAGAAAAGCCTCAAATGGGAGAAGTCATGGAAGTTGGAGATGGCGGAGCTTGCTGCAAAGATGAAAAGAAGTGCAAATGCAAGATGATCGTCAAAAAAGGACAACATGTCATCTACAAGAAATGGGGTGGTAATGAGATAAAAGTTGGAACTGAAGAATGGCTCCTTGTTGAGCAAAAAGATGTCTTGGCGGTGATAAGTTAAATTCAGATTCCCAGCTCCTCAGTAGCTCAGTAACTCAGCCTTTCAGCCAATATTAACGAAGGATAAAATTATTAATTAATAAAATTTACTTATGGCAAAACAAATTATTTACGGTGATGAAGCCCGTCAAAAACTCTCAAGCGGTGTGAACCAACTTGCGCGTGCAGTTGTCACAACTCTTGGTCCGAGAGGTCGAAACGTTGGAATTGATCGAAAATGGGGTGCTCCAACCGTCGTACACGATGGAGTGACCGTTGCAAAAGAGATCGAGCTTGAAGATCCATTCGAAAATATGGGTGCACAGATGGTCAAAGAAGCTGCATCAAAAACAAATGATGTTGCAGGAGATGGAACGACATCATCAACACTTCTTACTCAGGCTATGGTAAATCATGGACTCAAAAATATCACCGCAGGATCAAACCCAATGATTCTCAAGCGTGGAATGGACGCAGCAATTGAAGCAGTCGTGAATCAGGTTCAAAAGATGGCAAAAAAAATTCCCACCGACGATATTGCACAAATCACCCAAGTTGCAACAATTTCAGCGGCAAATGATGAAATTGGAAAAATCATCGCACAAGCTATAAAAAAGGTAGGAAAAGATGGCGTTGTGACAGTGGAAGAAGGTAAAAGTCTTCAGATGGAAAGTGAGCATAAAGAAGGTATGGAATTTGATAGAGGATATTCCTCTCCATATTTTGTGACCAATCCTGACAGAATGGAAGCAGAAATCGAAAATCCATATATTCTTATTACCGATAAGAAAATTTCATCAGTCTCAGACATGCTTCCATTTTTGGAGAAAGTTGTAAAAGTATCGAAAAATATTGTGATCATCGCAGAAGATGTCGATGGAGAGGCGCTTGCTACACTCGTTGTCAACAAGCTTAGAGGCACTTTCAACACACTTGTAGTCAAAGCTCCAGGCTTTGGAGACCGCAGAAAAGCGATGCTTGAGGATATCGCAATTTTGACTGGCGGAACAGTGATATCAGAAGATATCGGAAAGAAGCTTGAAAACGTAGAAATCGAAGATTTGGGTCGCGCTGATCAGGTATGGGCAGACAAAGAAAATACCCGAATCGTTGGTGGAAAAGGAAATAAGGATGCGCTCAAAGGAAGAATTGGTCAGATCAAAAAAGAAATGAAAGCATCCACATCTGACTTTGATCGTGAAAAACTCCAAGAACGACTTGCCAAACTTTCAGGTGGGGTCGTTGTCATAAAGGTAGGAGCAGCAACAGAAGTTGAGATGAAAGAGAAAAAAGAACGAGTCAACGATGCAGTTGCAGCGACAAAAGCTGCACTTGAAGAAGGGATAGTCTCTGGTGGAGGCACGACATATCTTCAAGCACGAAAAGTACTTGTTGCACTTCGAAAAACTATGAAGTTTGACGAAGAAAAAGTCGGGGTCGATGTCGTCTATAATTCGCTAGCTGAGCCGATAAAAATGATCGCTCAAAACAGCGGAATGGATCCAGGACAGGTGATGTATCAAGTCGAACAAAAAGACGATCCTGACTATGGATTTGATGCAATTAACCGAGACTTTGGATCTATGATAAAAAAAGGAATTATTGATCCAGCAAAAGTGGTACGAACAGCAATACAAAATGCAGAATCAATTGCAGCAGCAATCCTTACCACAGAAGCTTTGGTTGCAGACCTTCCTGAGAAGAATCCACCAGCACAAGGTGGAGGTATGGGAGGAATGGGTGGTGGAATGCCGGGAATGATGTAATATTTCGCATTGCCACTACTGTGTCAAGCCCCGCCTCACAATGTGTGAGGCGGGGCTTTTTTGTGACTGACAAAATACGAAATATACATTGAATATTTTTCATGAAAGCATTACCATGAAATTGTTTATTGTATATTTCTTTGCCTATGGATTTGGAATCCGTCAAGATAAAACTCTCTCGTTATTTTCGATCAAATGAGGTTGATTCCGATCATATCCCTCTGACGATTTTCAAGAAAAATAACCAAGTCATTTTTTTATATAAAAGTAAAAAGGATCATCGAGTAATCAAGGCGGAAAGTGAAGATGGGTTTTATTTTGAAATTACTCCCGGCAAATATGAGTACCCACTTCCTTTACCAAATGAATTTCGAGTTCCTCATGTATTGTATAAAGAACAACAGGTGAAATATTACGGAGATCGGAGCATCAAAGTTGCATACTCAATGAAGGGGGATGATTGGAAATCAGACAAAAAGACATTGATACTGGCGCCATTTCCCATTTCGGTTGCTCAGGTAATTTCTCGCAAAGAGGGGATTTTGGTCCAGTATTTTGGGAAGGAAATTAGAAATAATAGAATGCATTACTCAATGTACCTTGCCCTGTTTAATAAAAATCAACCCGATCAATTATTATGGAAAACGAATCAACCGATTTGGCATCAAGATGATGAATGGAGTGAAAAAGATATCCGTCCCATTGGATCAATATTTCTCAACGATAAAATAATTAGTTATTGGTTTGTAGATGGTAAATGTATGTATGGTATTGTTCATTCGGGATTCTTATACGATCCCAAGAAGATTCTTGAAAATAGTGTTATTAAACATAATGATAATCCAATAATTGCACCAAAAAAAGATAATGATTGGGAAGCATTCAACACCTTTAATCCAGCAGTATTACAAACGGGCAATAAGGTCCATATTTTGTATCGAGCACAGGGCTATGATTATATTTCAACAGTCGGGTATGCATCTTCAGATGGCGGAATAACAATTAATGATCGTCTGGATAAGCCAATTTTTTCTCCTTCCAAGGATTTTGAGACCAATAATTCATCGGGAGTTTTTCATGATTTTGTTTCTGGTGGGGGATACGGAGGGTGTGAAGATCCTCGATTAACCCAAATTGATAATAAAGTATATATGACCTATGTGGCATTTGATGGTTGGTCTCCACCACGTCTGGCTTTGACGTCAATCAATATTGAGGATTTTTTACGAAAACGTTGGCATTGGTCCAAACCAGTTCTTGTATCGCCTCCCGGAATAGTGGACAAAAGCGGATGTCTCCTTCCAGAAAAAATTAACGGTAAATATGTTTTTTTTCATCGGGTATTTCCTAATATTTTGATCGATTTTCTCGATGATTTGAATTTTGACGGGAAAACTAATTTTTTAAAGGGTGAATACCAAATTAAAGTTCGTCCAAACAAATGGGATAGTCGCAAAATTGGTGCAGGTGCGCCACCGATCAAAACAGAGTATGGTTGGTTACTTATTTATTATGGCGTTGACAATCGGGATGATAGTAAATATCTTATTGGAGCGATGCTGTTGGATCTGAAAGATCCAACAAAAGTTCTGTATCGCTCTGATGATCCAATCATGCGCCCAGATGAAGCATACGAAAACAATGGTTTTAAGCCAGGAATTATTTATCCTTGTGGGGCAGCGGTTATTGATGGAAATCTTATGATTTATTATGGCGGGGCAGATTCATATGTGTGTGTTGCATATGCCAAAATGGATACTTTTCTTCAGGAGCTTATGACTCAGAAACCAGTTCATCTAAAAAGTCTAGAAGTTCGTGAATTATCATACGGCTAATGCTTCTGAATCGTCATCCACAAAACCCCATCATTTCTCCAAATCCCAATAATTCTTGGGAAACATTTGCTACTTTCAATGGTACAGTCATTAAAAGAAATGAATTATTTTATATGTTCTATCGATCGATGGGTGATGAAACAAGCGTACTTAATTCTGAGTTTAGAATGTCAACGATTGCGAAGGCAACTGGCCGTGACGGGATATCATTTGAAAATCATGAGTTATTTATTAAGCCAGAAGAATCATGGGAACGGTATGGATGTGAAGATCCTCGCGTAGTCGAAATAGAAGGTACCTATTATATTTTTTACACGGCATTAAGTATTTATCCTCCCAATGAGAATGGAATAAAAGTTGCAGTAGCAATATCTTCTGACTTAAATTCGATTTCTGAAAAACACCTCGTAACGCCGTTTAATGCAAAGGCCATGACGCTCTTTCCTGAAAAAATTAACGGTCTGTTTACCGCGATTTTAACAGTCAATACCGATAAACCACCTTCTCAGATTGCGATTGCTCAATTTGAGCATATATCAACCCTTTGGGATGTTCATTTTTGGGAGCAGTGGTATGAGAATTTGGATGAGCATATTGTAAATCTGCGAAGAGTAAATAGTGATCAGGTTGAACTGGGAGCGCCACCTCTTAAAACATTTCAGGGATGGATACTCATTTATTCATATATCAAATATTATCTCAGCCCTGACATTCAGAAAGAATTTCGAATAGAGTCAGTACTGCTAGATCTCACGAATCCACAAAAAATTATTGGACGAATAGAAAATCCATTATTAAAACCAGAAGCTGAATACGAGTTGCATGGCCAAATTGAGAATATTGTATTTCCCTCAGGTGCGATTATTGAAAATAATGAACTAAGAGTATATTATGGTGCAGCAGATAGGTATTGTGCACTTGCGAGTATTGATATGCCTGCTTTTATGACACATTTTGAAATAAATACTCCTTCTACGCTCAAATGCAGAAAATTTCAAAATAATCCACTTCTTGAACCTATTCAAGAACATTCATGGGAATCAAAAGCTGTTTTTAATCCGGCAGCAATTGAAATTGAGAATATTGTCTATATAGTTTATCGGACGACGGGATCAGATAACCTTTCTCATTTAGGACTTGCGGTAAGCCAAGATGGTGTTTGTATCGACGAGCGGCTTACGAGCTCCATTTATCCTCATCGAAGTGTATATGAGCTACCACTCATAAATGGAAGTACAGCGGGTACTGAGGATCCACGAATCACACGGATAGGAGAAATTTTGTATATGTTGTATACCGCATTTGACGGAAGACTCCCTCGTTTGGCAATGACCTCCATAACAGTTCAAGATTTTCTAAAGCGCAAATGGGAAGCATGGTCAGAACCTAAGATTATATCACCTCCTAATATTGCTGATAAAGATGGAACACTTTTTCCAGAAAAGATCCAAGGGAAATATGTATTTCTGCATAGAGTTGAACCAAATATTGTAATTGACATGGTTGATGATTTAGAATTTGAAGAAAAATCACACCTAGGTGTGATGAAAATCATTACTCCACGACAAGGATCATGGGATGGGGTAAAAATTGGGATTAATGATCCACCAATTAAAACCAAAGATGGTTGGTTGATCATTTATCATGGCATAAGTAAAATTGATCGTCATTATCGTATAGGTGCACTACTTTTAGATATAGTAGATGTTACAAAGGTTTTGGCACGGACACCGTATCCCATTTTGGAACCAGAAGCATTGTATGAGCGGGACGGAGTCGTGAATAATGTAGTGTTCCCTTGCGGACATGTACTAAAAGGGGATGAGCTTTATTTATATTATGGTGGAGCTGATAAAGTACTTTGTGGGGCAAAAATCAGCATATCGGATTTACTATCCTATCTCAATAAAAGTCGTGAGAAAAAAATACTTGCAGTAAGTGAGCACTTGGGTTATTTTATAAATTGGTTCCAGTCAGCAAGAAAAATACAAGCGCAAGAAAAATAAACAGAATCGTACTTATGATTAAGACAACTGAAGGGAATAGTGTGAGAAGAAGTCCAATAATAGCGTTAAATAATTTTCGAACATTTTCAAGAATATTAACCGGTTCCATAGTTTTGAATATTTTTTAATTCAGTAATGATGATTATCACCATAGGAATAATCAAAAATAATACTTTTCCAATCATTGAATTTACAGAATTGGTCAAAAATCCTAAGTATGGGATGATTGCATTCACCGAACCTTTAATTTGAATTGGAATAATGTGCTTTGAATCAGGCAGTTCGTTATTATCTCCTTTTGTAATAAACTGACCATTTTCTATTGAATCAATGCGATGAGTGATGACACCATTTTGCTCGAATCTATTTGAAGTGAATGAAATAATATCTCCAACGGAGTACTGTGAGAGATCCATCTTTTGAACAATTACCAAATCATTTCGAGATATTGAAGGAGACATGGAATTTGAAATATTGATGAAAATAAAGAACTTTCCCAAAAGCCCATTGCTAATAAATAGGGAAATGAATACATTGAGAGAAAAAAAATAAGGAAGACAAGGTAAAGTTTTGAATTTCGAAAAGATAAAAAAATTGATGAGGACATGTATGCATTATACGAAAGATTTACCATGTTCCACTTGTGATATCACTTTTGAGTGTCCGGGTCGCATGAATCCCGGTAATATTTTCACCAGGTTCGTTTCGATATGTCCGTATATATAGGTCAAAATTACATTCTTTCAATTTCAACTCTTCATCACTTGCATTCAAATTTAAAAATAGTATCCATTCTTCAAGATCCCCATCTTTGAGGGTATCTTGAGAGAAAGATCCATCAAATTGCCATTGTATACCTCGGTTAAGTCACGTCGCACAATATTTAGTTTGAGGGAGATACAAAATGCGTCATCACCTCCCCGTTTGACCGTTTGAAGAGAGTACTTTACATCAAGCTCTCCATCTTTTTCGATGCGTACGGTTTTTGCATCGAACCCTCCAGGAACAATGCCTTCAGTTGTGAAAAAGTTAATAAGTTGTGAAAAATTTGCCGTATTAATATTTACAAATGAAAGTGTTGTGATGAAAAATTGATTGCCAGCAATCTTTCGTTCTGCGACGAGATCTGCACTGGTGAGGCCTGTTTGAAGAAACCAGTAGCCGAGAGTTATCATAGCGATGAGCATGACCTGAGATCTTATATTTAGCATTTCATTTATCTATAATGATTATCATTTTCTTTTTTGAGACATTTTAATCACACGGTCAATAATGAGGAGCGTTGCAGGAATCAATAT
>PFSC01000022.1 GCA_002788865.1 Candidatus Roizmanbacteria bacterium CG_4_9_14_0_2_um_filter_39_13 | reverse complement strand
TGACAGCGACGAAGCAATCTCTAAATAATTAGATTGCCGCGCTCCATTTCATTCCGCTCGGGAATGACATCTGTGTCAAGACTTGTGAACTGTTACCTGCTCAGAATGTTAATGCAGTGATGAGACTTGTATTGTAGAATGAAATTATGGAACAATTAGACAAACGAGTAAGTCGAATTCTTGGGCAGCTTCGTGGTATACAAAAAATGGTTCAGGAACAGAGAAATCAAGTTGAAATACTTCAACAAGTCTCAGCAGTAAAAAAAGCCATAAATGGCCTCTCGAAAGAGGTTATCCTTCAATATTTTGAAGAAATCACTCCCAAAGAGAATCAAAAAGAAATCGAAATGATGATACAGCGGACCATTGATTTATGACTCCTTTGGAAATACGATTGCTTTTTAAAGAGTATGATACTATCATCAAGGGAACAAGGGAACAAGGGAACAAGGGAACAAGAATTAGGAATTAGGGATTTAGAATGACAGCGCTTAAAAGAAAAATTCTCATAATTGGTGGTGGCCCTGCAGGCCTCAGTACCGCGATATATTCTGCTCGTGCGGGACTTGAACCAATAGTTTTTGCTGGTTCTCCTCCAGGAGGTCAACTCATGTTGACCTCTGAGGTTGAGAATTTTCCCGGATACAAAAGTATACTTGGTCCAGACCTTATAGAAACATTACGAACTCAAGCTGACTCTTTTGGGACAGAAATAATAAATGAAAATATTACGTCGGTCGATTTTTCAAAAAAGCTTGTCGTGACAACTTCAAAAGCTTCATATCAATCCGAAGCCGTGATCATAACGACAGGTGCACAAGCAATATGGCTTGGCTTAGAATCTGAAACTCGACTTCGTGGGAAGGGAGTGTCAGCATGTGCTACGTGTGATGGATTTTTTTTCAAAGATAAGCAAGTGGCTGTAGTAGGCGGAGGAGATACGGCGATGGAAGAGGCGCAGACATTGACGAAGTTTGCCAAAAAAGTATATCTCATTCATCGTCGTGATAGCTTTAGAGCCTCAAAAATCATGCAGGCTCGAGTAAAGGAAAACCCCAAAATTGAGATCATTATGAATGCATCTGTCACAGAGGTGCTTGGTGAACAAAAAGTAGAAGGAATTACCATAGAAATCCAACATCCAAAATCCAATATCAAAAATCTAACTCTCGATGGAGTGTTTATTGCAATAGGTCACAAGCCTGATACAAAGCTATTTCAGGACGTGATACAGCTTGATGAGAAAAGATATATAGTGACGAGTAGGGTGGCCGCAATTGAAATCGCACAGAACATCCCCCACCCTGACGGGCACCCCCTTCCTGAAGGGGGATCTATAGACGGAAGGATGTTTGATTATAAATATCAATCGATGACTTCGGTTCCTGGCGTTTTTGCTGCAGGAGACTGTGTGGATCATGTTTATAGACAAGCAGGAACGGCAGCGGGGATGGGTATAGCCACAGCTCTAGATGCACAGAGATGGCTTGAAAATACGTCGTGAATATAGAATATAGAATATAGAATATAGAATATAGAATATAGAATATAGAATATAGAATATAGAATATAGAATGTTGAATATAGAATGTTGAATATGAGAAAATCCATGGGAAAAAGGAGCCAGCAGCATTTACTGGCAAAGCAATCGCCAATGGCGGAAGTCTCGGGCGCACCGAAGCGACCGGGTAGGGAGGTGTTATCGCTTTGCAAGAGTTATTGCAGCGGTTGCAACTGAACAAGCAGCCGAAGATGTCGATTGCTATTTGCGGATTTGGAAATGTTGGGTATTACTTTGCTGAAGCCGCAGTTGCCGCTCGCAATGACATGTGTGTCAAGACTTGTGATCTCTCACAAGCTTCATACAGATTTCAGGTAAATCATGTAAAATGGGATAGTACAAAAATATATTGTATCTATGAAAGATATACTGCCGTTTTTCCTATTTTTCAAAAAATACGCACTCTCCAGAGCATTTCGATATGGACTCAAGTTCGAACACGCAAAAGACGTTGTTGTCGCTCTTTTAGTGGTAAAACGAGGGAAGTATTCAAGTTCCTTTCTCAACTCTTCATTTTTTTTACTTATCGTGACGGTCTTCATTGCTGGGCCTGCGATTGCGGAAAACAATCCGTTTGATGATTCAACTGACAATCCGCCACGTTATTTTCAAAGTACATCGCTTTCATTTGATCCTTTTGAAAATCCTGTCACTACGATTGTATCGGCAAAGCCTCGAAGTGGAGTCGAAACATATATGGTCAGAGAGGGGGAAACTCTTGCGACAATCGCTGAACGATTTCAAATATCGGTCGATACAATAAAATGGGCGAACGGATTAAAAACCGATACAATCAAGATTGGGCAAGCCCTCAAAATTCCTCCAGTCACCGGAACAGTGCATACTGTTGTAGCGGGAGACAATATTTATACGATCGCAAAGAAATATGGAGTTGATGCACAAAATATCGTAAACTTTCCGTTCAACGACTTTGCCGATCCAGACACATTTCAATTAACCCCAGGTCAAGCCCTGTATGTGCCGAATGGAACTATTGAAGAGAAAAAGCCTCAAAATACAGGCCAGCAGTTTTTTGCAAAAATTCAAGCTGGAGTTCAAGGGACTTCAAGTTTTATTTGGCCGTCATCAGGAAATATTAGTACGTATCCTGTCTGGTATCATATGGCTCTTGATATCGCAAATAGAACAGCGCCGCCGGTCATTGCAGCTGACACAGGTACAGTGACATATACAGGCTGTTTGGCATATGGGTATGGATGTCATATCATCATTGATCACGCGAATGGATTCCAAACATTATATGGTCACTTATCCTCAATTGAGGTGAGTGCAGGACAAGCTGTGACCAAAGGGCAGAGGATTGGCGTAATGGGATCAACTGGAAGATCGACAGGAACTCATCTTCATTTTGAAATCCGTTCCGGTGGATCATTGGTCAACCCGCTAAACTATTTACAATAATCCAAAACGATGGACTATCAAATAGCATCAAAGAAACTAATATTCACGACTGTAATATCTTCAATAATCTTTATTACCGCTTCATTTATATTTTCACTTATCTTGAGTCGTAAATCTATTGCCTTGTGTTCAAACGGACAGTCTATTGTTGGGGTGATTCATCTAGAGCACAATCAAACTATATTGATACCTTCAAAATCACTCAAGGACACTTTGAGCTGTGTGGGCAAAGGTATGAGTCTGTACGACAGAACAATAGAGCTTATCTACGCACATGGAATGTCAACAAGTTTTCTTGAGGAGCTAAATACAAGATATACTGTTACAAGTTCAACAGACGTGATAAATATTGACTTACAGCCCCAAATTAACATACTGAAAGACACTATTCGTATAGATGCTGACAAACAATATGTAATTTTTCGCACACACGTACAAAATCCATTTGAATTTGAAGAAGTTCTTGATAGTTTTCAACCGCAGATTGTGGTCGTGCCTGAGCTTGATTTTGTGATAAAACAACTTCTTGAGAAGAGTGAAAAAATGAGCGGTATTCAGCTGATTGAGTTGAGGGAAGGAGAGACAGCCACGTATTCGTTATGAAGATTGTTGTAGCAGGATATTTTTAATTTCTCGAAATAATATGATCGCTTCAAACCCAATCCAAGAGTCACCAATGAGGTCTTTTGGAAGTCCTGGATCTGTTTTTAAGATGTTGATATATGAAGAGGTGACTTCTTTCATCTTTGAGACTTTGTCTTGATCGGTAGAAAGCATCTGATGCCACGTCTTAAACAACGCACGATACTCTTTTTCGCGAGAAGTTTTCCCCCATACTTTCTCGATAAGCTCAGCTCTGTTTCCAAAAACATGATCAGCTTCAAATGCCTGAACATATTGCTGTTCTTCAGTGTCGGAAATCAAATCCCTGAGAGAGTGTATGATCGGATGTGGTGTAACCCAAAAAGATCTGTGCCAAGGTCCAAGACCCCAACTCGCTACCTCTCTTCGTAATCTGTCCCGGAGTTCGCGTTTCTTTTCTGGAATTTCATATGAAAGAATTCTCCATTTTCCATCCCATTTTTCTTGAGTAAATCGAAACACGGGGTAGGTCAGTACGATATCATAAAAACCTTTTGCCGTAAGCTTGTATATAGGGGGATTCGATTCTGGAATATGATCTAAGTACTCTTCTTTTGTCAACTGCATCAAGGTAGATAGAGTCTTTCTGTTCATTGTAAGGTCGAATACGGCACAAATATCAGGAGTAAGCGCTACTTCTTTGAAAGAATCATCAGACATAAGGAGCATGGCCATAAGTATTTTAGTCCGTCTGTCTTTTATTCCCATGCGTACAAATTATCAGATATATACACGCTTGTCAATAGTTCATATATATAGAGCTTTATAAAGACGATATCTAATATGAAATCAGCATAGACAACCACTATGTGCCAAATAAATATCAATTAAAGATGGATCATATCAAAAGGTAAAGTAGTCAAATGCTATTTAGATACTTACTGACGTAGATATTATTCTCTTCAACGAAAAAGTAAATATAACTTGAAATATAAACAAACATGAACGTTAGTTTGAGATTTGAGCGAGTGTTGGAATAATAAATTTATATAAGATATAAAAATAGAGAATATAGAAAATATAACTGTATTTTTATGTGCATATTAAAAGCCTTAAATTACTTTGCGTTAAATAGATTCAGATAAAGTAATATTTAATATAGGGTATATATTTGAATACTTTACGATTTCATTCTAAGCTAGATCTGGAAATAAGTACGACAATATGATCCAAAAATCATATATACGTCCGAGCATTATATCCAATTAAGGCTCTGTGAAAAGTATATAATATTAATTCACTCACGCAATTAACGTAAAATTTAGTATTCCTGATGTGATATGTATAGATAGCCTGTTGTGAAAGGTAAAAAGTTATAATTCACGACAGGGTGTAAAATATATATAGGGCTCCACAATAGTATTAAAATGCTTTCAATGTACTATATATATTTGGTTTTATTTTTTGAATTATATTCGTTACAATGATACGTATGAAAGAAAAGATTTTTTCCCAATCCGTTGTTGACGAATATATTCAAAAAATTCAAAATGCAACGTCTTTAGATCAACTTCATGATTTTTTTGCAAGCTCAAAAGATTGGCTTGAGTGGCTAGTATCTAAGAAAGCTATCAATTCAACCATTTTTCATGAGCTAAGACGAGAGCTTGTGCGCGAGGTAGAGCAACGTTCTCATAAACTCAATGGTTCTCAGGTTACTAAAAAGAATAGAAAAATTCCTATTCTTATCGTGTTTGTCGCCATTCTGGTAGGCACAGTAGCTTTTTTATTTAGTGATTTTTCATACATATTCAATTCCTCAGTGAAGGACGATTCTCCTCAGGTGCCGGATAAGCGAATTATTCCCTTTCGAGGAATTCTGAAAGGTAAAGATGGGACAGCTATCGACTCAAAACAAGATGTATATTTTACAATATATAGTAGTCCAATTGATGGTTCGTCTCTTTTTTCGGGATCTTGCGTCGGAGAAAATGGTATCGTTCCAGAATACAATGGTAGTTTTACTGTGACATTGGGAAGTGACTGTGGCATGAAGCCTATTTCAGAGTCGATCTTCATATCTCACTCGTCTCTTTATCTTGGTGTCAAAATTGGGTCAGAGGGTGAGATAAAGCCTCGGTATAAAATATCTACGTCCGGATATTCTCGAGATACGGCACTCCTTGGTGGGCTTCCTGCCGGCAAAACAAATTCGAGCATACCGTACATTGACCAGGAAGGATCAGTCGTCATTGATTCTGAGTCGCCTTCAATACGTTCTACCCAAGGAGTATTCACGATTGAGGGTCAAACGCTTGTATTTCAAACGAACGAGCAAATACCAGGTGATATTTTATTCCAACCCGGAATAGGCGGGAATACTTCGGTTTCATCTGGAAATTTCGGTGTGGGAAATCTCACGCCCGACAGAAAATTGTCGGTAGTTGGGCTTGAACCGTATTCATCAATTGCATCAATCCAGAATCTAGCCATTGTCGATGAGGTTGGCACATCGGTGCTGGATTTAACCCTTGCCACAGATCCAAACGGTTCGAAAGCTACGTTCGTAAATTTTTATTCAGGTTCAACAAATGACTCAATCGGAAAACGTGTGGGATCAATTCGCCTTAATAAGGGCGCTGTTGTGTATGAAACAACGGGTGCCGATATTGCAGAATATTTTTCAGTTGAAGATGGCGTTGACTTTGAAGTTGGAACAATAATTACTTTGGTCCAAAATGGAGTGCACGCAGGGCAGGAAGATGAACCAGTCGTTGGCGTGGTTACAGATTCAGCAGGATATATCGGAAATGCAGGGCAACATACATCAGCGGTATTGGTCGGCTTACTAGGGCAGATTGAAGTATTTGTCTCAGACATAAACGGCGAAATTCGAACAGGGGACACGATAGGGGCAAGTATCATTCCTGGATATGGAGCAAAGTCGAATGCAAACTCTGAAATAGTTGGATATGCACTTGAAAATATGGATGCTGAAGAAAAATTTACTCAAAATAACTGTCCCAGTGGATTGAATAATAAAAAAATCAACAATAAAATGATCCGTTGTGGAAAGCTCAAGATGCTTTTGCGACCTGAATAATTTCTTTACAGTATGTATAGTATATATCCTGAGTTTCCCATGTAGTGCGTTTTGTTAAAAATCATTCTTATCTGTACTGTGTCATCCCCTTGCCTGCCTGCCGGCAAGGCAGGTCGGGGGATCTCATGTCATTCTGAACATCCCCACTTGTCATTCTGAGTAGGATCCGCCGAATGGTGGAGACGAGGATACTTCTCCGCCAGTCGGCCGGATCAGTATGACAATCACGACGCTGAGCGTCGGGGAATTAGACCCAAGATGAAATTAAAATTGCCATTGACATATGCTTTTTGAGAATCTAGAATCAAATCTATGACAAATCAATCTAAATTTTTTAACACAATCACACAATATTTTGTGTATGGATTAGTATTTCTTTTTCCACTCTTCTTTGTACCTATCACACGGGACTTTCTGATCTACAGCAAATTTTATTTTCTCACCCTTGTGCTTTTTGGAGTTCTTTTCATATCTCTTGGAAAGTTTTTATTGACAAAAAAATTCACTTGGTTTCGCAATCTGGCAACCCAATCTTTGATTTTGATTCTTCTTTCGTATATTTTGTCAATTGTGTTGATGTCTCCCAATAAGCTCCAGGCGATTTATAATCCACAGTATGGATTGGTGTTGGTGGCGTCAATGGTGATCTTGTATCTCTATGCCTCACACGTTTTTACAAAAGCAAAAATATCTCCGATACTTCCTATTGCAGTGTCTGGAGTTCTTGTCTCGGTCTTTGCGCTTGTCATCATGGTGGATCCATTTCAAAGTGGAGAATTACCTGCATATTGGTCATTTTTGTCAAATACGACATTTAATACCATTGGTTCCAGTATTCATTTTGTAGCGTTCCTTATTTTCTCTCTCGTCGGCTCGTCCCTCTATATGTGGAGAACATATTCAAGATCCCGCTCAGTTGATGAAAGCAACCGAACAATGCTGGTTATTCTTGGTACTATTGTTCTTTTCACACTGCTTGCCTTGATTTTTCATATATTCATTGTGTCGCAACTGATACTCACAGAAGGTGCTCAGATCATCATTCCACCACTCGCACTGTCGTGGTATGCTGCAGTTGAAGTCCTGAAAAATCCAATGACGGCAATATTTGGAGTTGGTATTGACAACTTTTCGTCACTATTTACTCAGGTTCGTACAATGAACTACAACTTGTCAGATCTTTGGCAGATAAATTCGTTCAACACATCTCGTTCAACATTTCTCCATGTGTTCACAGAGCAAGGATTACTCGGAGTCATAGGATATGGACTGCTGATTTCATTGTTTTTGAAGAACTTGAAAAATGTCAAACTCGAGACGGCGGGAATGTTTATCACGTCCATACTTATCTTGTTCTTACTTCCTCCAGCGGGCATCACATTCTTTCTGTTCTTTGTATCACTTGCGATGATGGCAGCAGACATCCACAAACGAAAAGAACAAGAGGAGTATATCATTGACCTATCAACACTTACCCCAATATTTATTGGTATAGTTGTCATTTCTGCTCTTGTTCTTGGCGGAACAGGATATTTCCTCGGACGTAATTTTATGTCAGAGTTATATTTCAAAAAGTCACTTGATGCTATTACAGAAAATAGCCTTCAGAATCTGTACCAAAATCAAGCAAAAGCATTGCAATATAACAACAATAATGAAGAGTTTCATCGTCAATTTGCCCAAACAAACCTATTGGTTGCAAACAACCTGGCGTCAATTGAAGCTGATAAATTGACCGATACAGACAGACAAACGATTGCAGATGCGATACAGGCGGCAATAGCAGAAGCAAAAGTAGCAACTGCACTCAATCCTCAAAAGGTGACCAACTGGCAATCGCTTGCTGGTGTGTATCGACAGATCATAAATGTCGCAGAAAATGCACCAGTATGGGCAGTATCCGCATATCAACAGTCGATCTCCCTTGATCCTCGAAATCCACTTTTGAGACTTGATCTTGGAGGAATCTATTATCTCTTTGAAAACTATGATGAAGCTCAAAAGCTTTTTGAGCAGGCTGTATCTTTGAAGCCAGACTGGTCAAATGCTCATTACAATCTTGCATGGACATACTATAA
>PFSC01000089.1 GCA_002788865.1 Candidatus Roizmanbacteria bacterium CG_4_9_14_0_2_um_filter_39_13 | reverse complement strand
TGAGCGAGTTGGTTTATTCCAATTTGTGTGAGCGTCGACAGAAAGAGAATCGCTCCAAAAAATCCCCATGCCCCAATCTCTCGATAATCCATCCACTCTTTCAATATATATACAAATAGAAAATGAATAAAGAATAGTGAGTATGAATGGCGACTAAAAAAATCAAATATCTTTTGCAACCAATGTGCAAAAAGGTTATGCTCTATCAGAAAGCGGTGAAAGTAGTATATAAGAGTTGTCGAGAGTATTCCATACGAAAGATAGTATAGATTTGGTGGATATTTATTTTCGGTAAATACCAATGTGTGTCCAATCTCAAGAAGAATACTTCGTGAAACAAAAAATGCTATCAGAGACAATGTGATCGCATATATCGGAAACCACCATTTTTTTTCATTTTTTACAAACCAAAAAGCAAATATGAGAAATGCAGACCACGGCAGCCACATAATGAGGCGAAAGGATTCGAGATGTGGCGCATAAATAAATAAAAATGCCGTAATCCAAATGGTTCGATGCAAAAATTTCCACAAACTATCATGCTTGGATGCCTTAATGATAATTGGAACAAGAAAAATAAAATAAACAAACAATACCACCAGCCATCCAATATCTCTTCCCGTTCCAAAAAGGTACCATTTTGTCGCCGATTGAATAGTTATCGAGGTTCCCAAAACAAACTCAAACACAAGTAAAAGTATTGTGGTGAAAATATAATATGGAATTACTAATCGTTTCAATCGCATGAAAACACGTGAAACTGATGGAAGTTTTGAATTGTTCTTTTGGAACGCGATATAAACTGAGCAAAAAACAAAAAGAGGAACGGCAAAGTGGGCGCAATCCCACATAAGTCGTACAGTAGGTTGGTCGAGAAAATATGCAGTAGCATGAATGAGAATCATGAGTATTACTGCCAATCCTCGCAAAAAATCAATAGTTGTATTTCGAACCTTGACCATATTCTCTTATAATACTATGCCAGTAACCTGATTGTTTGTAGTCATTCCCTCGGATGCTATACTTATATTGAGTTAGTGTTAACTTTCATTCCATGCCAAAAAAGAACAAGAAATCCATATTTGAGATTGTGGTCGCCTGGCCATTCCGTATCATTTTTTTTGTTATCCGAGTATCGCTTCTTACAGGAATTATCATCGGCGGGTGGTATGTGCTTCAAACAGTTGGGATCCTTACAGTCAATGTCCCTGTGACTGGAGCGTCAATGCTCCCTACCCTCCCCGAAGAGGGGTACGTTGGATTCCAACGATATTATCAGAATGAAATACTAGAAAAAGTTCTTCCTCAATCGGTTCAAAAAGGTGACATTGTTGTGTTTGAAAATGAGAGAACACACAAGGAGCTGAAAGAACAAAATAAAGAATCGACTGGATTCGTGAAGCGCGTCATTGCAATAGAAGGAGATGCTGTTGAAATCAAGGATGGATTGGTGTATGTGAATGGACAAAAAACACCAGAAAAGTATACACTCAAGCCACGTTCGACATTTGGAGGAACAGAGATACAAGATTGTCGATCGATCAAAGTAGAAAAAGGCAAGGTATTTGTCTTGGGTGATAATCGGAAAATTAGTATGGATTCTCGCCAGATCGGTCTGGTTTCCATAGCAGATATATTATTCTATATTCCTTTCGAGAAACAGACTGATCGGTTCGGCAAAAACTGGAGAGATCCAAGTCATGATTTTGACACAGAACATGAGTCGCTATTTGATACAAAACTTTTCATTCAGTTACTTAATAATGAGCGAATAAAGCAAAATTTAAACAAACTCCAGTACCAACCAAAGCTAGAAAAATCAGCTCATCTACGCGCTGAAAAAATGCTTGAGTTTGACGAGTTTGACTCAAAAGCAATAAAAAGCGGGTACACCATGAAGCGTGCCATGAGTGATGCCGGCTACTCAAATATTGTGTATGGAGAGTTTCCTATGCTTGGGTATTATGACGCGAAGGAGCTCTTCGATGCATTTCTAGTGCAACCTGGCGCGCGAGAATTTTTATTGAATGAAGATTATGATGAGATTGGAGTTAGTACTTTTGTTGGAGAGCTAAACGAATGCCCAGTACAAGTTGTCGTGCAGCACCTTGCTGGATATATTCCTCCAAATTATGGCGCAGGAGAGATTCAAAACTTCAAGGATGCAGTTTCCAAGATGCAAGATGTACAACCAGGATGGCAACGTTTGGAAAGCTTTGAAGAGTTTTATCAAGAGCACAAATCAGATGTTGATCGTATAAATGAAATTATCGCGATCCGAATTTCCCGATTTGAGAAAATAATCAATCAAATGGAAGCCAACAAATGGTTGACAGAAGAGCAGAATCAATGGATTAAAAATGACATTCAGCTTTCACAAGAACAGAATGCAATTGCAGATAAGCTAAATAAGTAAAGCAATATACTACTTCTTTTTATGAAGGTTATGAAGGAGTTTTTCCATGGTGGTTTGATAGCCTCGAAACTCAGAGGATGAAATATCCTCAAGAAGTGGCGAAAGGCTTTCTTTGATATTGTTTTCAACAAGGGGAATCAATTCTGTACTTTTTTTTGTCAGTAGCACGCATTTTGCGCGTTTATCTTCAGGGTCATCCTCTATTTTCACAAATCCCTTTTTTTTCAAAATAGTAACAAGTTCTGTAACGAAAGGTGGCTCTACACCCATTATGGTTGATATTTCTACAAATCTACTCCCTTCAGGTTTTTTATACAATATTCCAATCAAACTCCAATCAAGGACAGAAAGCTTGTTCTTGCTCAAAACCTCCGAAACAGAATTCTTTATCAAACGGTATGACTTGGCCTGAAGTCGGAGTAGTGTATAGCTATCAAATTCTGTAGAGAACCCGACAAGCTTTTTGAATGCTGAAGTAAGCATACGATCATTATTTGGTAACCTAATCATTATATTTGTTTGGAATCCAAAGCACAAGACGCCCAAATTTAATATACACATCTTTACTGTATAGTCAACAACTTGACTTTCTACTCAGAACATAGAACAATAAAGATATGGACTCTCAGAAAGAAACATTCTTCCAAAAGGCAACACCCCTACCATCATCACTCAATCCGCAGGTCGTGTATAGTTGGAAAGCTCCCCTGCGTGCTTATAAAAAAAGAAGCAAGAATGTCCTTCGTTTTTATGTTGCCGTTGCGCTTCTCTTGACTGCTATTGTGTTTTTCCTTGGGGATAGAATACTAATTATTCCCATATGGTCAATATTATTTTTGTTTTATGTCCTGACAATTACTCCACCACCAGAGGTAGAAAATAGAATCACAAAATTTGGGATTGAAACAGCTGGGATTACTATCCGCTGGGAAGCCCTATCTCACTTTTATTTCAATCAAAGGTTTGGGTTTGAAATTCTCACCATTGTGACCCATCCCCCATACAATATGCACGCGTACCTTGTCATTCCAGACAAAACCACGCAAAAAAACGTCGTAAAAATACTCGCAGAACATATTGTATTCCAAGAAAAACCACAGCTCACGATGATTGATAAAATGATTAGTCTATTATCTCGTCTAATACCAGATGATGAGGAAGAAGAGAATGTACCCGCAACAATACAAGTTGATAGAAAAGATGGAGAAGTCGCCCATGGCTTGGGAGATATCAAAGATACACTTGCATCTTTTTTCCAAAGACCTGAGAAGACATCTCTTTCACCCCAATCTTCCGAGCCCAAGATATAACCCCTTCGTCGGTTGAGACAAGTGTTCCTTGAGTTTCTTTTGCGAGTATGATGAGTTCAAAATCAGCACGACTATCAATGGTTCCTGTTCGTGTGGTATTTTTATATCGATTTCGTAGATTTGTAATAATTTTCCCAACAGCCATCTGAAACTCCTTTTGGGACAATACCTCTTTCCCCATAAATGTTTCTGCCGCCTTAATTATTTCTTCTTCAGTAACTTTCATACCTCGGAAGGCTCGCAAGCGGTAATCATTGATCAGCTGGTCAAATAGGTCTCCAGAAAGATGTGTGTCATGGATGGCAGGAGAGCGCACCGTGACAAAGCCAAGAAAAGTTTTTAGCAGAGAGTCATCTTGATTGTCAAAAAATGACTCTATTTCTTGGACTATTGCAGGCGGCACGACTATTGTTTCTTGCTTTTTTTGCGCTTCTGGAAGAATTTTGATAAAATTTTCAAGAATTTCTTTTGTTGTGCTTCCGAGTCCCAATGCGGCTTCCATATTGAAAAACAGATTAGTGTCAATTACATACGTGTTCATACCTCAATTATAACAGGAAACCCATCCCCAAAAGAGAGAGGAAAAAGGTGGAGAAGATGAGGCTGTCGAGAAGCGTATATGCGAATAAATGTCAAGAATTGCCAAACTATTTGAAGCTTTGTGACAGGTCGATAATAGTAACAATCCAAATGGTTTGCGCTCCGATCAAATGTAAGAATTTACTTAGAAATTACAGGCACTATAGTAGGCAAAAAACACACGTGAGCGCAAAATACTTGTGAAAAACCCTTCCATCGACACACTGTAGCAGTAATATAAGAATGCTTTTTTGTTCAAAGATTCTGAAAGAAACACGCAAAATATTACAGGTTGAGGTTGATTTTTCACAACATTTTAGTGATATAGTTTGATATAATAAACAGAGTTGAAATACTACAAATAGTGGTATACATTTAGAAAGCACTCAAGATATGAAATGTTTATTTTGCCAAAATACCAACACAGAAGTCATAGAAACGCGAGTTTCTGAAAACAAAATGACAATTCGTAGAAGAAGATCGTGCCTTGACTGCAAGAAGAGATTTACCACGTACGAACGAGTAGAGGAAATTCCAATTTTAGTGATAAAACGAGATGACAGAAGAGAGCGATTTGACAGGAAGAAGTTATTAAATGGTATTTTTAAGGCGGTTGGAAAGACAACAGTCACCGCAGATCAGGTTGAGGATATTGTAAGCCAAGTAGAACAAGAGATCACAACAAAAGGAAAGACAGAGATAAAAGGACAGGAAATTGGGGACTTGGTCGCAATGTCTTTGAAGAAGATTGATAAAGTTGCCTATATTCGCTTTGCATCAGTATTTCGGAGATTTGTCGATGTAGAAGAGTTTGAGGCAGAATTAAAAAAATTATTATAAAATAGTTTTTATTTCGTGTCATTCCCGACTCGATCGGGGATCCAGTCTTGTCTGGATCCGCCAGCTGGCGGATGACAATCGTTCGGTGAGTGCGCGTGAGTATTAACATTTTAGAATGGGAAGGATATATATGAAGCTCAAAGGTATAGCAGAAAAGGTTTTTTTAGATAGATATTCTCTTAAGGACAAGGTAGGAAACCCCATAGAGAAAACTCCTGAGGAGATGTGGAGGAGAATTGCAGATGCAGTGGCAAAAGTAGAAAAACCAGGGCAACAAAAAAAATGGTCAGCTAAATTTTATGATGTGCTTGAGGACTTTAAGTACGTTCCAGGTGGCCGTATTTTGGCAGGCGCTGGAACGGGATACTCTGTGACGTACTACAACTGTTTCGTAGTCCCATCACCACAAGATTCTCGACATGGTATTTTGCAAACGCTTGGTGAAATGATAGAGATTATGGCTCGGGGAGGGGGCGTCGGAATAAATCTTTCAACACTGCGACCTCGAGGAGCTCGCGTTGAAAAAGTAAATGGGTTTTCTTCAGGGCCATGCAACTGGGCAGAGATTTTTTCGCTTGCTACCAAAGACATAATACAGCAAGGGGGAACTCGTCGAGGAGCGCTCATGCTTATGTTGTGGGATTGGCATCCTGATATTGAAGAATTTATTACCGTAAAGCAAGACCTCACACGTATCAACGGAGCAAATCTTTCTGTAGCCGTCTCAGATTCATTTATGGAAGCTGTCAAAAAGGATGAAGATTGGCCTTTGATTTTTCCTGATAAAAATGATCCTGATTATGATCGAGATTGGGATGGTGATATAGAAGGGTGGAAAGCAAAAGGAAAGAAAATAATCGTCCGCAAGGTTGTACGTGCGCGCAAAATTTGGGATCTTATCAGTGAAGCTGCTTGGCGCTCTGCAGAGCCTGGAGTAGTATTTCTTGAGAGATATAACAAAATGCACAACAATGCATATTGGAATAAAATAATCTGTGTCAATCCATGTGGAGAAGAAGGTTTGCCAGGGTGGGGAGTATGTAATTTAGGATCAATAAATCTCGCATCCTTTGTAAAAGGGTATAAAGTAGACAAACCTGGAGAATTTGACTTTGACCTGTTGCGAGACACAGTGCAAACGGCGGTACGGTTTCAAGACAATGTGGTAGATATGGATCCATACATTTTTCCCGGAATCCGAAAAACTCAACTAGAAGGTGAAAGGCGTATTGGACTTGGGACGATGGGGCTCGGCGATACGCTTATCAAACTCCATATTCGATATGGTTGCCCAGAGTCGATTGAATTTATTGAAAAGGTGTATAAGCTGATAGCGCATGAAGCATATCGGAGTTCTTCAGACAACGCAATAGAAAAAGGATCTTTCAAGAAATTTCACCCGAAAAAATTCATACAAAGTGGATTCATGCAAACCATGCCTCAAGAAATTCGTGATCAAATAGCAAAGAATGGAATCAGAAACTCAGTCATTTTAATGCAAGCTCCAACTGGCTCAACCTCACTTATGGTGGGTACAACGTCAGGAATAGAGCCGGTGTATGAGTTTGAGTTTACTCGTCACGATAGGCTTGGCGAACATACAATCAGACATTATCTCTATGATGAATGGTATGCAAAACATGAAGTCGAAATGAAGAAGAAAGAAATTTCTCGACCAGAATATTTTGTATCTGCAAACGATCTTTCGCCTGAGGATCATATCATGGTGCAGGCTACAATACAAAAATATGTCGATGCTTCAATCTCCAAAACCGTCAATGCGCCAAACTCACACACAGTAGAAGATGTGAAGCGGATATATACGATGGCGTATGATCAGGGTCTTAAAGGAATCGCCTATATGAGAGACGGGTCGAGGCAAGGCGTTCTTGAAAGAAAGCTATCTCCAGAAGAGGCTGCTACAAAAAAAGCCAGCATGGCGCCACAAATGCCGATGATCAAACCACGACCGATGGTTGTGCACGGAGCAACATACAAAATTGACACCCCAGTGGGTCGCGCATATATCACGGTGAATACCAATGGGAATAATGAGCCTCATGAAGTTTTTATGACCATTGGGAAGGCGGGGACAGATGTGTTTGCGATGGCTGAAGGTTTGGGTCGTATGGTTTCGATGTATTTCCGTTCAACGGCGCACATATCTCCAGAAGATCGCATAAAAAATGTCATAAAAGAGTTGCAGGGTATTGGTGGTGGGCGGACTCTTGGCTTTGGGAAAGAGCGAGTACGCAGTCTTCCAGATGCAGTCGCCAAGGTACTCCGCATGCATTTTGAATATCTTAATAAACAGAAGCAATCTCAAACAAGTCCAAATGGGAACGGAAATGGGAATGTTGACAGTGCTGAATTAGTTTCTGAACTTGAGCAACCAGCTCTTCTTGAAGAAGATGAACAACCAATTCCACTTATAAAGACACAGTCTCAAGAGATGCATTTTGACATTTGCAGAGAATGTGGACAAGCGCTTCTTGCACGAGAAGAAGGATGTGCAAAGTGCTACGGATGTGGATATGCGGAATGCTAATTTAAGAGGTTTCCAATAAAGGCTCGAACCTTTTCTATCCAAGAATGTGCGGTACGCTCCAATTTCTGGTCAGCCCGTTTAATGGTATTGAGCCCTTCTTTTGGAGCATTAAATACTTTTTCTGTACTACTTTCCAGGTTCTGAATACTTTCAGGATTTATGACTTCACGTGCGAGTTCTTTTGGCGATTTAATCTCAATAGTTGGAAATGTATAAGGAGTGTTTGTCGGCAGTGATGGATTTGTTGGTTGAGGATTGTATGATGGTTCAATGTTTGCGACTTCGGTTGGTTGTTGATTTGTTGGAATAGGCGCATTAGGAAAAGGCGTATTGGTCGGTGGTGGAGTATTTGTGGGTTGACTGGGTGCGGTGGTATGGGTGGGGTTTGGTGGCACTGAGGTATTTGTGGGAACAGGTGTATTTGTCAATGCGGGAGTTGAGGTTGGTTGAGGATTGGGGGTATTTGTTGGTTGAGACCCTCCTGCCACTGCAGGCAATCCAAAAACAGGTTGCATCGTAGAGGGAGAATCTCCTTTCATGCATCCGTACCCATTTTGAGTAGCGCCATCGTAAAAGTCCCAGTACCATCCACAGTTATTATTTGCTTTCATTTCCCCAGTGCAATAGGCATTAGGATAGCAGTAGCCTTTTTCCGGCCAGCAACATGCTTCCGGGTCGTTCCTCCTAAACATTTCTGCACAGCAGGGTGGTTGCTGGATACAAAAATATCTATTAGCCTCAACACTGTTTGTATCGTAGGCTTGTCCGTATGGGGCATTGCCCCCAGCCTGTGCGCACCGACCGTAATCAATGGTACCGTCACTTTTTATCGGTTTTCTTGTGCATCCGTCAGGATAACATTTGTCTTGATCATTACAAAAACATCCCGAAGTAGCTTCGGAGTTTGCAATATTTTTTCTATTTTGGATCAGCGTCCCCATTCCAATAACAGAAAAAGAAATGATTCCAAAAACAACAACGATAATGAGCTTCTTATGTTCTTCGTGGAGTTTCATCATTATTGATTATAATAGAGAATGTCACAAACGACCAGAAGAAGTAAACAATAAACAAT
>PFSC01000152.1 GCA_002788865.1 Candidatus Roizmanbacteria bacterium CG_4_9_14_0_2_um_filter_39_13 | reverse complement strand
AGATGATTTTCAAATTAGCACGGACTTTAGTCACTAATGCGGTTTTCAACCGTTTATTCTTAATTCCACCATGCTTTAGCTGGTGGTTGTTTTAAAAAATATGACTAAAAAAGATAGTTCAATCGTACTTTTCCACGAAAAACAAGTTCGTCGTCATTGGAACGAAAAAAAAGAGCTGTGGTATTTTTCGATTATCGATGTTATTGCTATTTTGACTGACGCCAGTATCCCAAGGCGGTATTGGAGTGATTTGAAAAGTAAACTGAAAAATGAAGGTAGTGAAGTGTACGAAAAAATCGTACAGTTGAAAATGACTGCTTCTGATGGAAAGCAAAGGGAGACAGACTCTTTTTCCACAGAAGATTTGCTTCGTGTAATTCAATCAATTCCCTCTCCAAAAGCTGAACCTTTTAAACTTTGGCTTGCTAAAGTTGGATATGAAAGGATTGAAGAAACAGAAAACCCCGAACTTGCTTTTGACAGAGCAATGGAAACATATCTCAAAAAGGGTTATTCCAAAGAATGGATCAACCAACGAATCAAAAGTATTGAGATTCGAAAAGAGTTGACGGATGAATGGCAAGGGCGAGGTATGAAAGAAGGTTTGGAATATGCCATTTTGACTGATGAGATTACAAAAGCATGAGCAGGGAAATCAGTAAAACAGTACAAAAGTTTTAACAGCGCTCTCAAATCCCCGAGCGTAAGCTCGTGGGATGTATGCGCTCCCCGCTTCGATAGTTGCGGGGCAAACAGCTACGCTGTTTGATTGATAAGAAACCCCGAGCGTAAGCTCGTGGGTAGTTTCATTATAAAAAAATAAAAATTTACATAGCCTAACACGCAATATCTGGTTCCGCTACGTTCCACCCAAATGCTTCGCACTTCAGATGATGTTGATACGTTAGCTGAAATCAAAATTCAATAATTTTACTACCATGAAATTCAAAGAGTCGTATAAATATATAAATCCTAAAGACTACATCGAACAGTTTGCAGTAACAGATTGGTATCTTCAATTGCAGCCTGAATTGCAGGAGTATTTTTACCGTTATGACGAAAATCGAGAGAACAAATCACATGCGTGGCTTGCGAAAAGAAATGAATTTGTGAAAATGGTTTGTGAGCTTTTAATCTCTTTTAGGGTTTAGTTCCCCGATGCTTGCATCGATTTCTCATTTGTCATTCCTGCGAAGGCAGGAATCCAGTCTGGATCCCCGATCGGGTCGGGGATGACAGATACCTCGCAGCTTGCTGTGGGGTTGTTCATTTGCTCACCCAAATTTGCCTTATTTTTTATTATTTAGTACAATAGTGCTTATGAACTACAAAGATATAATTACTATTGAACCAGGTAAACGTGGCGGACAACCCACCATTCGAGGAATGCGTATCACGGTCTACGATGTATTAAAAATGCTTTCTTCAGGAATGAGCAAAAAGAAAATCTTAGGCGACTTTCCCGAGCTAACCAAGGATGATATACAAGCAGTTTTATCCTATGCTTCGGAAAGAGAACATTTTCTAATCACTACAAGCCATGAAGCTTCTTTTAGATCAAAACATTTCGCGCAAGCTGGTTAAGGAGCTTGATAATTCATTTCCAGGATCAAACCACGTTTACTTGCTCAATTTGCAAACAGCCACTGACGAAGATGTTTGGAATTATGCTCGTAAAAATGATTTCACTATCATTACTCAAGACTCGGACTTTAACGAAAGAAGTCTTATTTTTGGATATCCTCCAAAAGTTATCTGGCTTCGAACGGGCAACACTTCAACTCAGAATATAAAATGTTTACTGATCAAACATAGTCAAGATATTCTTTCGTTTGATAAAGACAAAACATTGGGCTGTTTACAAATGTTTTGAGACAAGTAAGGTGTTTTCTCCGCTATCGCTTGGAGATCAATTTATAAAAATTATTTGTTAGAATACAATATAATTAACTCATCAATAACACTATGAAACTA
>PFSC01000175.1 GCA_002788865.1 Candidatus Roizmanbacteria bacterium CG_4_9_14_0_2_um_filter_39_13 | reverse complement strand
ATCCATTCTCCAGACTATTTCAACAATCTGGATCCGTCCCCGTGAAAACGGGGATCAGGTCGGGGATGACACAAAATAATAATTGATATACTATGATACAGTTTTGTCAAAGACCGTGAACTCTTACATTCGTACTTCATAAATCTTATATCAAGATTCATGATTTTTCGTAGCTTCAAGAAACGCCATAAAGATTGGATGTGGCTTGATTGGTCGACTTTTGTACTCTGGATGGCCTTGAGTTCCGAGATAAAATGGATGCACATCTCTAGGAAGTTCCACAATCTCTGCAAGATGCTCTACAACAGAACGAGCTGAAATGATCATTCCATGTTTCTCAAATTCTTTGGTGTACTCATCATTAAACTCATATCTATGTCTGTGTCGTTCACTTGTGATACCTTTTTCTGAAATTTCATTGTATTTTGAGTAAATATCATATGCCATAGTTTTTTCCTCGACTTTGGCGTCCCATGCGCCAAGTCGCATCGTACCCCCATATGCACGTCGCTCCATCAGCTCTTTTTGAGACGGGATCATGTGTATGATCGGATATTTGGTCTCTGGATCGATCTCTACACTATTTGCGCCTTCCAAGCCTATCACATTGCGTGCAAACGCCACACAGGCAAGTTGCATGCCGTAACATAAACCAAGGTACGGTATCTTTTCCGCGCGCGCATAGTTTGCTGTAGCAATCATACCCTCGGCTCCACGTTCTCCCCATCCTATTGGGACAATGATACCATCAGGCTTTCCAATTATACCCTCTATTTTTTTCTGAATTTCTTCTGGCGTTTCACCTTCAAACTCGAGATCTTCGGTGTTGATCCATTTGGTCTTCACTTCAACACCAACTTCCCATTTTGCATGATCAATTGCGTCAAACAGTGCCGCATATGAATCTTTGAGCTGATAATCTCCGGTTCCGAAATATTTTCCCGCTATCACAATCTCAACCGTTTTTTCCTTTTTCTTATTTATACGTGCTATCAAATCACTCCATTCTTTCAAATCTGGTTCATGTACAGGAAGACTCAGCTTTTCAAGTATCATCTTGTCGAAATTTTGTTTGTGAAGAAGAAGAGGGATTTCGTAAATATTTGACAGATCGGGATTGGAGATAATCTCATCAGGATGCATATTGCAAAATAAAGCAAAACGATCTTTGCGCCTCTTATCAAGATTTTTTTCAGACCGAGCTACAATGAAATTTGGCTGGATACCCATGGAATTCAAGGCTCGTACCGATAGTTGTGTTGGTTTTGTCTTTGGCTCTCCAAGATGTCCCGGTGTTGGCACGTAGCTTACGTGCACATGGATGACGTCTTTTGGCTTTCGGAGTGTGAGTATTCGTGCCGCTTCATAATAAAAAATATTTTGATATTCTCCCGCAGTACCACCGAGTTCAATGATCACAATATCTGCATTTTTTTTCTTTGCTGCATTGTGAATACGATCGATGATCTCATCTGTGATGTGAGGAATTGCCTCTACATCCTCTCCCTTGTACTCGAACCGCCGCTCACGGTCAATCACGGTTTGGTAAATCTGACCCATGGTGACGAAATTGTCTCGGGTCATGTTTTGATTCAGAAACTTCTCGTATGTCCCCATATCCATATCTGCTTCGGTTCCATCTTCACACAAAAATGGATCACCGTGTTCGATAGGGTTTATTGTGCCTGCATCTATATTGAGGTAATTTTCAAATTTGAGAGGAGTTACGGAGTAGCCTGATTTTTTGAGTAGCAAAGCGATAGACGCTGTAGTGACGCCTTTTCCTATCCCAGATATGACACCACCTGAAACAAATATGTATTTCAAGTTTTGCATAAACAATTATACTAAATGAGTCACTATTGGTAAATGGATAATCTTACTTGTAAGAGTTCACTCTCCTTGACACACGTTGTCATTCCCGCGAAGGCGGGAATCCATTCTCCA
>PFSC01000153.1 GCA_002788865.1 Candidatus Roizmanbacteria bacterium CG_4_9_14_0_2_um_filter_39_13 | reverse complement strand
CTTTCGGCCAAAGGCCGATCCGCCTCTGGAGGACGCAGGAATGACAATCGCGACGCAAGCGTCGGGGAATTAAACCCTAAAGAGAGATTAATGTCTGAGTGAAGTAATGTCAATTAGTGATGCCGGAACTGCCGTACTCAAAGATACCGGCTTTGCGGCGAACTAATTGCGCGTTACGAGCGAAGAATTATGCTCGAGTCCCTATCACTTTGACATTATTTGCAAAATGAACGGCTGGATATTTATGAGCATATGGAGAATAATCGCATACCACAAATTATTCCATTTATGAAAAATGTACCCCATGAAAAGCCCCAAAACAAAGCTACTGATTATCAATCCTGGATGAACGTGCGCAATAGCAAAAACAATACTTGAGTAAATAATACTCGTTCGTACTGAATACTTTGTATGCAAAAACCGCTGAATGACTCCTCTGTACAACAGCTCTTCATGGACTGGTCCTAGTATCACAAACGAGAGAAACCCCATCGTCGAAGTAAGTATTGTCGATCCATCAAACACCGACCATTGATACTCTACTCCCGCATCAAGTGTCTCCGTGATCATTTCCCCGAAGATTAGGTACAAAATGACAACTACTACCACGAGAGGTACTCGAGTCAACAAAGATATCGGAATAAGTTGAATAATCTTTTTTGCCTGAAGTTTAGCCTGAAACACGATATTCCACACGTCCGAAGCATAATATCGAAATGCAAGAAATACGACGATCAATGTCAGAAAATCAATCGCGAGCGTAGAGATCGAATCCGAAAGATCGCGAATCCCAAACAAGCCCAATATACCCAATAGAATGAGATAGATTATTCCAGGAATAAGTATGTAGATAGCTACCTCGCCAAGGATATGAAGAAATATATTGAAATGTTTTTTCATGCTATAAGTATAGCTGATTGGACCAAGGGTAAATAGCGTGCCGCGCGAGCGAAGACACATGTCATTCTGAGTAGTCCCGACATAAAGTCGGGACGACCGAAGAATCCATGTATTTTCTCTGGATCCTTCGTTCGCTTTCGCTCGCTCAGGATGACAAACAGTGTCTTTCAAAGTAGCTTGCTACTGGAATTATCATGTAAGCGAGCAAAGATATCCATTTTGTAATCGACCTTGGGAGATGCGCATCCGCCAGTTGGCGGAGAGCACGCCCACTGAGAGATTTACAAAATGCGATATCGAGCGAGTAACGAACGAACAAACAAACCCTCTTATTTCATCATATCTTCTTCTACTCGAGTGTAGTTCATGATTTCACTTGAAGTAAACCACAAGTCTACTTCGTATTTGGCTTCATCAAGTTCACCCGATGCATGAAGTAAGTTTTTGATTGGTCGTTTTCCGACGTTTGCCAAGTATGATGAATCAAATGAATAATCACCGCGTATGGTTCCTGGTGCAGCTTTAAGAGGCAATGTGTGTCCGACCATTTTGCGAACAAGCTCAACTGCATGAGGTCCTTCGAGAACTACTGCTAGAACAGGACCAGCAGTGATCATGTCTACCAACCATTCTCGAATTTTAAGCCCAATTTCATGTGGGTCTGCACTTCCTACCTCTTTGATAGGATCTATACCCATATCTTGATAATTCTCCAATGTCTTGCCGCCCATACCATTTATAAAAGCTTCACGACTAGCTGGATAATGCTTGTCTGCTAATTCTTTGGTAACCATCATCATTTTTGCAGCAACGATTTTAAGACCTACGCGTTCAAAACGAGAAGTAATAGTGCCAACTAAGCCTCGTGCAACTGAATCTGGTTTAAATATAACGAGCGTCTGTTCTTGCATAATAATAAACAATTAATAATGTTCAAAACTCAATCATATCACATTTCCTCAATCATATCATTCTTCGCGGTTTAAAGTAACAGTTCACAAGTCTTGTAAGAGTTCACTCTTCTTGACACACGTTGTCATTCCCGCCCCCGATCGGAGTCGAGGGCAGGCTCCGGCGGGAATCCATTCTCCAGACTAT
>PFSC01000174.1 GCA_002788865.1 Candidatus Roizmanbacteria bacterium CG_4_9_14_0_2_um_filter_39_13 | reverse complement strand
TTGCGTCTACCTGATATTAAAAAGGTTCTTACATTGTCGACCCATGTCGGCGGAACAGGAAATTTGAATGTACCTTTCATTTGTAAACAAGCAATAAAACAGGCTGCTTGGTGGAAAATACAAAAACAAAACTATACTGATTCCATTAAAAAGCTGAAATATGCTATCATATCACCATGATAAGAAATAATATTCATACTATATTAACAGGCACTCTGAGAAATTTGAAACTTTCTTCAGACAAGCTCAACATCAATCCTCCCAATAATGAAGACTTTGGCGATTTCACAACAAATATTGCCCTTCAACTTGCAAAAACAGAAAAGAAGAATCCGATGGAGCTTGCAAAAACTATTGTTGAAGCAATAAAAACAGATGATATCATCGAAAAAGTAGAAATTCTAAAACCAGGATTCATCAATGTATGGATATCAAAGAACGTACTCTTAAAAAACCTTTCAGAATCTTCTCAAAATATTTTTTCCTTCAAAGAATATCACCTCGGAAAAAACAAGAAAGTAATTGTAGAATACGCACATCCAAACACTCATAAATTATTTCACATTGGACACTTAAGAAACATAACAACCGGAGAAACGATAGCACGGCTTCTTGAAGTGACCGGAAATACCGTTATTCGAGCAAATTATCAAGGTGATGTTGGTTTGCATATCGCAAAAACCCTCTGGGCGGCACCTACGGCATTGGACGAACTGGGAAAGGAAAAAATCAACTCGATGACCATAAGAGAAAAAATATCACTTCTGGGAAACGCATATGTTAAAGGAAGTGAAGCATATGAAACGAGTCCTGAGGCTAAAAAAGAAATTATTGAAATAAATAAGCAAATTTACAATCAAGATGGAAGGATTATGCCATTGTACGAACAAACTCGAGCATGGAGTTTGGAATATTTTGATGAAAAATATGAACGGATCGGCACGACTTTTGATAAAAAATATTTCGAAAGTCAAATGGCCGAGCGCTCAATCGAACTTATTGAAGAACTGGTAAAGAAAAATATATTGGAAAAAAGCGATGGCGCGATTATATTCAACGGAGAAGGGCATGGCGTCTACACCCGCGTATTCTTAAATAAAGAAGGATATCCTACGTATGAAGGAAAAGAACTTCCCCTTGCTGAAAAAGAAACAACTGATTTTGGCGAAGTTGATAAAATTATTCATGTTGTCACAGAAGAACAAACCAGTTTTTTTGCAACGACGTTTAAAGTAGAAGAGCTTACTGACTCAAAACGCTACACCGACAAACAGAAACATTTGAAATATGGATGGGTACACCTCAAGGGAGGGAAAATGTCTTCAAGAAAGGGAAATGTTGTCGAAGGAGAGTGGCTCTTGGACGAAGCAAAAAAGCAGATCATCAAAGATTATGAATCAACCGAAGAAGTTGCTGAAAAGCTCGCCATTGCAGCGGTCAAATATTCATTTTTAAAAAGTGGTCTGCAAGGAGATGTCTATTTTGACATGAAAGATGCAACGACGCTTCAAGGAGATTCTGGACCCTATCTCGTCTATACGTATGTCCGCTGCAAATCAGTTTTGAATAAATCAGAAGACGCAAACAATGTCATTTCGATAAAAGCCGAGGAATCCTTTTCACTCAATACTGAAGAACTGGCAGTCATGCGCGCACTCATAAAATATCCTGAAGTAGTACAAGAATCCGCTCAAAACTTTGCCCCAAATTATCTGTGCTTATATTTGTACGATCTCTCACAGAAGTATAATTTGTTTTACCAAAAAAATTCAATTCTCAAAGCAGATAATGAAAATGAGAAAAATCTAAGACTTGCCATAACACAAGCTACTGCGCATGTCCTCAAGCACGGCTTGAATCTTCTGGGGATTGAGACGGTGGAGAAGATGTAAAAAACTCACCCCAATCCCCTTTTTTCCATTCATTTAATACGAGACAGATGTCCAGATCATATGGATTTTTCAGATACACCCAAACATTATTGTGTCCAGAATCGAAAATACCTTCAGGGAAAAGTTCACTTAGTTCTTTTCCTGTTTTTTTGAGAAGTACGTCAAACTGAATAAGCGGGCGAGAAGATTTATCAAACGATACAATTTCAAATTTTGGTCGTCGAACCACAGCATAATCCAATGTCTCCTGATCATGTATCTCTTTCTCGCTTGCCGGAAGAATGAAATCCCACGGTTCTCCCGTTGGAAAAAGTTTATAAACAGATTTATCTGAAAGCTGAGTCCTCAGTTTGAGAATATCCGGATGTATCCCATCAAACCAAGGAAGATTAAAACCAATATGATCTATTTCAACAATCTTAACTCCTTTATGTCGAAAAACTACTTCCTCTATTGATAATGGTTTATATTCGTGTGGACTTTTTTTTACTCTTCCCGTTGTATTTTTGATTGGCACTTCGATGGTATTCCCATTCAAAAACAGTACCTTGGGTGCAATGATCAACCCCGACGCAGAGCGTCGAGGTATCTCGTGTCATCCCGAACTTGCCTGCCCGCCTCTGGAGGGATTCGGGATCCAGACTGGATTCCTGCCTTCGCAGGAATGACAATCACGACGCAAGCGTCGGGGAATTAAACCCGGAGTGGGATTAACTTTCTGAAATTCAATAGAAATTTTTGGAAGAAATTCGGAATCTGAGGGAGAAAAATGTACTTTATTATCCTGAACAGTCGAGCACCGTGCAAAGAAAGAAGTAATTTTCTCCTCAAACAAACTATTTCCTATTGGAAGGATGATAATAATTTGTTCTAAAACACGTGTCATTATTAGCTACTCAATTTGATTAAAGTCATTCATTACTGACTCACGATTGGACTTGGTGTTGGGATCTTAGTTTCAGTCACTCCAGTCGTTGGGATTGGAGTTTCTGTTTCGTCAACTACTTCTTCAACAACCATTGATGTGCCACCAGCATCATTTTGTCCGACTATTACTACGACATCTGAGTCCGAATCTGCATCGTCAAGAGTCTCAACGCGTGGTTTTACACTATACTTTTCTTTCAATGCCTCTTTGAGCTGATCAACCCATGCATCGCTCACTCCTTCTTTTGCCTGTATCACAGTCTCTTCATAATCATAGTTGTCAGCATTTCCGGCTAAATCTACCACAAAATTAGAACCTTCAAGAAGTGATTGAGCTCTCCCAGCTTCGCCAGCAATCCCACTTCCATTTTGGATTTCGATTGAATACTCATCTTTTGCTACTTCTTCAGGAGTAGGAGTTGGAGATGGTTGCTCATCAACTGTCACATCCGTTTCAGTTGGAGGATTTGCAAGTTTTTTTTGTGAAGATTGATAATACAAAAAGCCACCTGCACCGATCAAAACAACAACGATTGCCCCAATAATTACTTTTACCATATGTAGATTTGAAATTTCTAAAAAGAATCAGCCCCATTATAGGGTATTTTGTTCTATAACTCAAGATGCTTTATGATTCCCTGTACCTTTTCCTGCCCATTCCACTTATTTATATCTAACTGATACGCAACTTTCACTATTTTGTTTTTGGAAATTTGTGATAATAGCTCTCCTTTCCCAAATCCAATCATATCAATCGGAAGATGCATGTTTGATATATCTTTGACTTGCAGCTTGAGATGGTTTTTTTGTTTACCGAGAAGCTTGGCATGAATGACAGAAGCTTCCGAAACAAAAATTGGTTTTGGATTCCCCATGCCAAACGGGCTCAATGTATGTAATGTTCGTGATAATGTTTTTGTTGCCATCTCAATTGGAATTTTCATATCTGCGTTTATTGTAGGTTCAAGCATTTTGTCGGCAATCAAATCCTCGGCTTTTTTTGTCGCTTCTTTTATGAATTCTTTCAACTTCGACTCCTTCAGAGTAAATCCTGCCGCTGCTGCATGTCCACCATAGTTTGTGAGATACGAACCCAAAGTTTTGAGAAAGTTTGTAATGTGGAATCCCGATATTGAGCGAACCGAAGCTTTATAAAATCCGTCTCCTTTGGTCATGACGATAGTTGGTCGATAATACTCCTGTAAAATATTCCCAGCTATGAGTCCTATCACCCCTTCATGCCAATGGTCTGAGTATAAGATAATAAGCTTTGGAATTTTCTTCAATTTTTGCAGTTGTGCACGAGCTTCAGCAACTTGATCTTTGACCAAGTCTTGACGATTTGTATTCAGTATGCCAACTTTTTGTGAAAGTGCACTCGCACGTACATCATCTGTTGTACACAATAACCTGAGTGCATCGATCGCATGCTCGAGTCTGCCAACCGCATTTATTCGAGGCGCGATTATGAATCCGATTTCATATGGAGTGATTTCTCTATCTTGAATCTGAGCATCTTTAAGAATATATTTGATTCCCGGCCTTTTCACTTTTTCAAATGCTTTCAAGCCATATGATACAATACTTCTGGATGATCCTATCAAGGGGACTAGATCTGCCACCGTCCCAATTGCAGCAAGCGCGAGATAATCTGTCTTGAAATATTTTTCTAATTTCTTTGTCATTCCCGACCCCGATCGGGAATCCAGCATGGATCCTGAATCAAGTTCAGGATGACAAAAGTGAGTGAATATTTCTTTTGCCACCATATAGGCTGTACCCGATCCCGAGAGTGCAGAAATATGAAATATGCCCACTGCAGAGTCAGGTACTTTTTCTTCTTGCCGATGATGATGATCCGTGACAATCACATCAATACCAAGTGAGTTTGCATACGCGACTTCGTTTTTTGCTGTAATACCATGATCCACACTCATAATAAGGTTTGGATTAAATTCTTTTTTGACAGAATCAATTCCTTTTTTTGAAAATCCATACCCTTCGGTCTTCCGATGAGGAACATAGGGCATTACTCGAAACCCAAGAAGATGAAGGGTTTCCCAAAGGATCGCTCCACCAGTGATTCCATCTGCATCATAATCTGTATAAACTACGATCATTTGATCTTTTTCTCGAATACTTTCAAGAAGCTTCATCATCTTTGTAATTTTTGCTTTTTTAAATCCAAAATCTTTGAGAAACAACTCCAAAGGAGAAATAGGGTGAAGAAATAAATCTATATCTTGAATATTGCGTGATGTAAGAAGTAGACTGAGAATGTCTTTCGGAGTAGTTTTTTCAGTAATTTCGTGTGTGTATGTGATTTTCATAAAATAGTTTTGATTTTTGCAGAAAAAAGCGAAGTAATTGAAATTTAAGCAGCAGGAAAAGGTCGCCATTTTAGTTCCAAACCTGGCTGCAAATAAATTTTGATTACGAGCTTGATATCGATCTACGTTTTATCTAGAACGTAGTTTATTCTATCATCTTTCCCTCAGGTGAGGACAACTGTGAGGTCGATTCAATCTTTTGCCCAAGACTATTGAGACTTTGCGCTACATTATTCGATTGATTGAACGCATTCCCGATGTGCTTATTCAAAATTGAAAATGCTTCATCAGTCTTTTCATAATCCTTCTTCATCGACTGCAAAGTAATCAAGATTTCTTTTGCCTGCTTTTGGATTCGCGCACCTTCATGAGAAATTAATATAACTTTAAGATACGCATAAAAACTCATTGGAGAAACTGGAACAACGCGCATTGCTGTAGAGAAATCGTATAGATCACTCTGATTTATGATTTCATAGTACACGCTCTCCGAAGGAATATACATAAGTGCATAGTCCAAAGTCCCTTCTGACGCTAGAATATATTTTTGGGAAATCGAAGAAATGTGTTTTTTCACATCTCGCACAAATTGTTTGGAGTGTTGGGAGCGGATTTCATCAGAAGAAGACTCCATCATGTTTTTGAAACTTGAAAGAGGAAATTTCGAGTCTATGGCTATGAGCCCCTGACTTGTTTTTACAACAGCATCAACTCGTTGACCGTTTTTGAACTCATATTGCAAAGAATACGCCTCTTGTGGCAAGCTCTGTGCCAAAAGCTCTTTGAGAACTTGTTCGCCTATGTTCCCACGAAGTTTTGGGGACTGCAAAAATTCTTGAAGCCGCTGCATTGATCTCCCGATCTCCGAAAATTCTCCGATGCTTTTTTGTACACCAGAGATGACATTTGCTGCATTGTCCAGACGTTCGTTGAACATGTCCATATTTTGAGTGAGCTTGCGGTCAACTTGTCTATTTGACTCTCCCATATCTTTGAGCCACTGCATCAGTTCTTCCGAAATCTTAGTTTTATTCTCTAAACGTGTAAGCCATGTTCGAAGTATGAATAAAATGAGAGCTGTAGCAAATATGATCAGAACGTAAGAAATGAGATCCATAAGGATTCATTATACCAATACATTTATACCAACCCGCCACTTCCTGAAAATATTTTTGGTTTCAAAAAATTTTCTGGGGTTTCATTTGAATTAACCTGTCCTTCAGGCGCGTTTGGTGATCGTTCAATATTTTCATCAGCTTTTGCTTGATTTTCAAATGATTGCATCTGTGGTTGTTGCTGAGTAACTTGAGGTGAATTGAATGGAATTTGTTGCGGCTGTTGTTGTCTTGGCACCGGTTGTGGATTGAATTGTTGTGGCATTGGGTCGCCGAACTGACTTCCACCAAAGGATGGTAGTCTCTGACCAAATGACTCCAAAGAATTACCCATTTGTCTTCCAAACTGATTTCCATTGAGAGGTTGCATAGGTTTTTTGATCGCACCTGCACGAAGTAGCTTTGCTATCATTTCGAAAGTATCGGCATTTACAGAATATGCAGTAAAGTTATTTGTTGCCGCAACAATTCCTGCGTGTAAATTTGTCGCAATATTCGTATCCATTTCTATTTTCAAACCTTCAATAACCTTGAATGCAAGCTCTGATGTAGATGAGCTTGATTTCGAAATAAGATTGATCATTCCATATGAATTATTTATGAGATGTCGATCGATATTGATGATTGTTGAGCCTTCAAACTGTCTTTGATTTTTTTGATAAATTTCTCCGAGTGCATTTAAATTTGGTGCATCTACAGTAATAATAAAGTCGATTTTTCCACCAGTATATGAAAAATCTATGTCTTCAGATTTTAGTTTGTTGCTTCCCTTGCGAGGAACAATAATCAAATTAAATCGCTCGCCTTGAATGTTGTAGTCAACTTTATCAATCGATCCTTCTTGATAAGGGAATGATACAACGAGATTGTCACCACCAGCTTGAAGATCAGTTTTAATTTTATCTGCTCCAAACATATCACTCTGGATTGCAGATGACGCTACAAGAGAGATATTCTTTCCAAGTTTCATCAAAGCTATATATAAAGAAGATCCCGCTGCGATAGCATCGGGTGTGGCTTTTGCAGGCAATACAATAATCCCAGAGCTATTTTTTGAAATAAACTCCTTGATTTGAGCTATTGATTTTTCAACGTCCTGAGGTTGATTTGCTTGGGGCATCATAATGTAATAATTAAATTACTATAGGACGAATTTTATCACATCCCCTACCTTTATGTCAAGCGCAGGCGTAAACAACATTCCGCACTCTTGGTCTTTTTTCACCTCCTGAACCGATTTTGCACGATTTTTGAGTGAAGTTAATTTTGATTTTCCTATAAGCTTGTCTTTTCTATATACTTCAGCAGTATCTCCTACGTTCAATTTTCCTTTTGTCACTAATCCCCCAAATACAATATCTCCTTCTATGGGGAATGTGGCGAGTATTTTAACTTGAGCTTTCAAATTCTTCTCTTTTTCTTCCTTTTCGGAAATAAGATCTGAAACTTCTTCAAGTTCATCAAGGAGTTCGTAGATGATATCGTATGTTTTAATGATTACTTTCTCTTGTTTTGCCAATGTTTTCACTTCATTATCAACTGAAACTGAAAATCCTATCACGATAGATTTTGTGGTTTTTGCAAGAAAAATATCTGATCGATGAACACCTCCGATACTACTGAGTACAATTTCTATATTTTCATTTTTAGATAGTGAAGCAAGAATTGCCTCAAGAGTCCCTTGAGAATCAGCTTTTATGATTACCGTTAGTTTTTTTTGTTTCTCTTCACCTTCTTTTTGAAGCATTGAAGACACATCCATCTGAGACCTGGGTTCTTGGTCTTTTTCGGGTGCTTCAGAAAGATCCTGATGCTCAGAGGTCATGAGTGATCCAACTTCTGGAGATTTTGAAAATCCAAGTATTTCAAAGGGAGTTGATGGAACTACTTCTTTTACACTTTTACCCATATCATTTATCAGTGCTCGAATCTTTATTTTTTCCTGATTGGTGTGAGCGATATCGCCGACACGAAGCGTGCCATCTTTGATCACACAGCTCACGACAACTCCTCGTTGATCTTTTTTTGTTTCGATTATGTATGATTTTGATGGGTTTTTTAGATCATATTTAAGGTCAATATCCGACGCGATAATGAGAATAGATTCCAAAAGTTCCTGAATTCCTTGCTTTTTTATTGCTGAGATGGGAAGTGCGACAACGGACCCGCCCATATCTTCTGTGATCACTTCATGCTTGAGCAGATCTTTTTTGACTTTGTCTGGATTTGCACCCACAACATCCATCTTATTCATTGCGACAATAAATGGTATTTTTGCATTTTTGATGTGTGCGATTGATTCAACAGTTTGTGGTTTCACCGAATCTGTTGCATCAATGACCAATATTGCAATATCTGCGACATTCGTACCTCGAGATCGTAGTTTTGAAAATGCCTCGTGTCCTGGAGTATCGATGAAGGTAATTTTTTCAATATCATATCCCTTAATTCCTGTTGCTATCTCATATCCTCCAATGCGTTGTGTGATTCCGCCGTGCTCCTTGGATACAAGACGACTATCTCGAATAGTATCAAGCAGTGTGGTTTTCCCATGGTCTACGTGACCCAAAATTGCGACAATAGGTGATCGATTCATAATATTGTGTATTAGTAAGAAGTAATTACCTGTAGATTTTACTTTATTGAAAGCACGATCGTAAGCCACCAGAGCTAATTACTCTTCGACTTTTGTATCTTTGGTCGGCTTTTTCTCTGCTTTCTCTTCTTGAGCAACTTCCTCGACTTTTTCTACAGTTTCTTCTTCGGTAATTTTTTCGTTGACGGCTACTTCCTTTGGAGCATTTGGATCCTCTATTTGCAGTATATCTATTTCAAAACCGGTAAGTCGTGCGGCAAGGTTCACATTTACTCCACCTTTTCCAATAGCAAGTGGCGCTTGTATTTCAAGAACAGTGACTTTTGCTCGATTTTCTACGGTATTCAGCTCGACTGATTGGACTGATGCTGGTGAAAGAGCGCTGGTAATAAATATTTTTGAATCTGAATTCCACTGTATGATGTCGATTTTCTCATGACCATTGAGTTCGTCGGTCACAGTTTGCACACGAACTCCTTTTTGACCCACACATGCGCCGACTGGATCCACTCCACTTTGACTGCTTGATACGGCTATTTTCGCCCGCTCCCCTGGCTCTCGAACTACATTTTTTATCTCAACTGTCCCATTTCCTACTTCTGGAACCTCTCTTTTAAAGAGTTCTACAATAAGATTTGGATGCACTCGTGAAAGGATGATTCGTGAATATCCTGCGATTGTGGTGGCAATTTCTTTTAGATAAAAGATATATTTACTATTAACGACGTATGTTTCATTTCTGATCTGTTCATCACGAGGAAGGACTCCTTCTGTTTTTCCAATATCAATATATACATTATTTAGATCGCGTCTGATCACTCTTCCTCGGACCAATGTACCAACTTGATCCTGATAATGAGCGATTACCGTTTTTTTCTCTGCTTCTCGAATTTTTTGAACAATAACTTGGCGAGCAGTTTGTGCTGCAATCCTGCCAAATCCAGGTGGGGTAATATCTTCACCATCTTTGAGAATTTGAATTTCTCCAGTGTTACTATCTATATTTACTTCAACGCCTGGATCCACATCTCCCTCTTCGCCAACTGCGATTTCTGGATGCTCTTTTCGAAATGCTGCCAAAATTGCAGCCTGCATAGATTCAATAACTTCAGATACCAAAATACCTCTTTCTGAAGCAACCTGATTTAATGCCAGTGTAAATTCACTTTTTACAATCACCATACAGCTAATTCTAACAGAAAAGATTGTAAATTCAATCAAAACAGGCTATTGCCAGAGTAACTGCGTTCTCTAGATAACTATCTCCATAAAAGCCTCTAACGAGTATAAGCTCGTAGGAATAGCTGGATAAGATGAGTGGTTAAGAGCGTGATTGTCTTCTAAAACATATGTTTTGATAAAACTAGTAATAATCGGTCATGAGAGATGCAGGGACACGTGTGTTAAAGTGTCTTGATGGGTAATACTATGGGGAGAAGACATACAGTTCTTCTACACAATAGCCGCCCATTGCATAAAATCATGATGCGTTTTTCGGTTGTACTTAAGTACACGTACTGACTGAGAAATACTGGCAAATTTCAGGATCATGAACAGATTGATAGCCATACTCCGCAAGAAGGTTATGACTTGAGGTGCAGTTGCCAGCCGTAAAGTCTGCTGATCTTCCCTGTAGAGCATATCTTTGGTACGATGAAGATTGTTTTCAATCTTCCAATGACCACGTATCATTTTCTGAGTGCAGTTTTGGCTGTGAGGTCCTGGTGTACTGGCTATGAAGTAGACTATTTCATCAACAGGCGTCGTACTACCTCTTCGTTTTCGTTCTCCCACACGCGGTGTATCTTTCCTACCGTGCTGATATCTTTCCAGTGCGATAGATATGCAAGCATATCTGGATCATGACTTATGGTGACTGTTGTTTTGATAGTACTGCCATGTCCATATTGATAATCGGTGGCAGTGTTGTTTAGAGTGGTATGTGTTTCAAAAAAGTATTGGATATCTTGGCGTAATAGTTCCTGATTGTCCTTTACGGTCAAAAGGTAGTCTGCCCCAACATCGCAGATTGCATGAGCAGTCTTGGTATGAGTATGGAGTGCATCTCCAATCAGGGTAAGTCCAAGAAGCAATGATGAGGGTGTCTGTTCAAACAGTCGGTGAGCTGCAGGTATCTCGTTCTCCTTCTGATCTACTCCTACCTGTCCAATGGTCGTAAGACTATCATGAGTTAGAAGGGAGAGTATGTGTTTAATCACTCCTTCTCCATGAGCTCCATTCATAGTTTTCCCATCAAAGCTTGCCACTTTGTCAGTCATCACTCCATAGATGATCTCTCGCCATGAAAGGTAGACTTGAATCAACGTCCCCATATCACACAGTTGTAAAGCGTAGGATATGGTGGTTGGGTGTGGTATTCCATGTGGCATCTCAAGTATCCGTTTGAGAAATACATCATCTGTATGAGCCAGTTCAACAATCTCAACCAAGTTGGTACACCCAACCAACATTCCGTAAAAGATGATTACCAAAATATTCTCTAGTGTGATGTAATCAAAATAGATTGACAATAGAAAGTAATTGTATATGCTGTATATATGTGGAT
>PFSC01000070.1 GCA_002788865.1 Candidatus Roizmanbacteria bacterium CG_4_9_14_0_2_um_filter_39_13 | reverse complement strand
TCTACATTCTATATTCCAAATTCAATATTTAATGTTATGTAATGGTATGCTACAATACTAGAATATGTATATTGTATATCTGTCTGCAACCGAAGACAACCAAATCAACAAACCCATTCTTTCTGTCATAAAAAAGCACAAACATACGACGATAAATCGAGCATTCTCTGAACAGACTGAAAATAAGCCAAACCATGTTGCTCAAACAACAAAAGAAATCAAAAAAGCCGACGGTATTGTGGTCGAGTGCTCGACAACCAACTTCGATCTCGGTCGCCTACTCACACTGTCTCTTCTCCAACACAAACCCGTACTTCTTCTTCAAATGAAGGGAAAAGAGCAAGATCTTGAGCTTGGTGAAAGTCGGCTCGTGACCAAAAAAACATATAAACAAGATAATGAAGATGAAATCGAAAAATCCCTTGAAAAATTCGTAAAAATCATAGAAAAACAACGCTTGAGCTACCGATTCAACCTCATGTTAAGCCGGGATATAAACACCTATCTCATGGATCAATCTCAGGTCAAAAGCATCAGTAAGGCTGACTATATTCGAACCCTGATCCTTCAAGATATGGAGTGAGATACCTACATACTCTTGCTTCATAAATCGAATCTACAACCTAGTATTCATGAATCACATCATGTATATTGTTATGTAATTACTTATATTTTTATATCATGAAATTTGTATTGCACAATGTCATCCCCCACTACATCGAGCATGATATTCTGCAAAGTTCGGGACGCAAAATACATGATTCGTATTATTGTATTGAGTATTTTGACTTTGTGATGAACGGGCAAAAAGAATTTATCATACCCGATGGTTGCCCTGAATTGTACAAACAACTCTTTTTGATTCTCAAAAAATATGCGAAAAAGAACAAAACATTGGAAGAGCAATCATCATATCTTTTTATGAAGGAATCGTATGACACGTGCACGCTCCTCCTTCATGCGATTGATAGCACAACAAAAAAGCCGTGCACACTTTTCCGTACTATATTTCCAAAGATTGAGTGGGCAAATATCGAAGATTTCCTGCTCATTGCCGGACTTGCCGTATGCAAACAGAGCGAGAAACGAACATTGAAATACGAGCTACCCGTTTTTGATTCTCGCTATGAACTAATTATTGAGGGCGAGAATAATATGCTCACTCTCTTTGCTCCAGATGAAGACAAGCTTATTGATAGTCTTACCGTGATTGGTCATACGGTGGATGAAGGAAAACTTGAGGAATGAGAAATATTTTTCCCCATGAAAAAACGCCTGGTTCACTCACTTATGATATAATATTTTTGCATATGAACAACTTATTACCATCAACACAAGATCTCGTAAAAACTATGAAAAAAGGTCATGATATGGTCATTATGTCTTATGAAACCCTCACCTCTCTCCTTGCAACCATGGAAGAGGAGATGGATGAAGGAAGTAAAAAGGCTCGAAGTGAGGCTGAAAAGGATATAAAAATGAAAAATATAAAAAGTTTTGACGAAATTCTCTCGACTTCATGAAAGAGCTATTTTTTACTTCACATTCTCAGAAAGATCTCAAAAAACTTGATTCTCGGTCAAAATCCTCAATCGTCAATAAACTTCAAAAATTTAGAAACAGCTCACTTGATGCTATTCCGCTGACTGGGACATGGAAAGGCTGGTACAAATTGCGTGTTGGAAATTATCGAATTCTTCTCACTATACAGAAAAAGTCATGGATTGTCGGATACATCCGACATCGAAAAGAAGTATATAAAAACTGATTTTCCCCATGAAAAAGCGCTTGGATCAGACTGAAACACTTCCTGACGAAGAATAAATGACTCTTCCTTCAGAAAGAGCTTGGCTTAAGAAAGGAGATACAGACTTATCTTTTGCATGTATACCATACACATGAAAATCAATACTACGCGGAATATCTGTATACAGATCATATAAAAAGCTTTCCGTATCTTCCTGTGGAAAATTTCCAACTACGAT
>PFSC01000074.1 GCA_002788865.1 Candidatus Roizmanbacteria bacterium CG_4_9_14_0_2_um_filter_39_13 | reverse complement strand
AGACCAATTGTTCCCGATTTTGGATTCGGCATCAAACCTTTTGGCCCAAGAACTTTTGCAAACTTCGCAAGTTTAGCCATATTGGAAGGATGAGAAACCAAGACATCAAACTCAATTTCTCCCTTTTCGATCTGAGCAAGTACTGCATCATCCACGATCGCAACTCGTACCGTTCGTCCTGTTCCATGGGGAAGAGTGACCTCGCCACGAAGACCGATCTCCGTTGTACTCATATGAAGCTCTACTGATTCGTCAAAAGACGCATAGGAAAGTTTTTTGAGTAAAGAGATTGCTTCAACCAAAGGATATGCTTTTGTCGCATCAACTTTTGCTTTTGATGCGAGATGTTTTGCACCTATTTTTTTGGGTTCGCGTGCTGTTTTTTTCGCTGATTTTTTTGCTTTCTTTTCAACTTTTTCTTCACCTTCAGGCTCGTCAATGGAGCCCGCTTCTTTGGCCACCACTACATCTTCATGCGATTCGTTTTTCTTTTCTTGTTCTTTTTTTCGTGCAGCTCTCTCTTTTGACTGTTTTTTTTGCTTTTCTTCAACGTCTTCGTCTCCAATTAGTCGTGTTCTGATTTTTCCCATATTTATTGTAATAAAAATAAATGAGTTCCATATTCCATATTCTACATTCTACATTCTACATTCTACATTCTACATTCTACATTCTACATTCTACATTCTACATTCTACATTCTACATTCTACATTCTACATTCTATATTCTATATTCCATATTCCATATTCCATATTCTACTCCGTCTCTATCCCCATACTTCGAGCAGTTCCGCGAACAATTTCTGAAGCAGCGGTGACCGAATCAGTATTTAAATCCTCAAGTTTTTCTTTGGCGATCTCTTCAATTTGCGCAAGGGTAAGCTTTCCCACTTTAACGGTATTTGGCTCTCCTGATCCTTTTTCAAGATTGAGAGTCTTTTTGATCATCGCGGCAATTGGAGGAAGTTTGGTGATGAAACTATAGCTTCGATCTTCGTATACCGTAATAACTACAGGAATGATATTTCCTTTTTTAGCTGCAGTTTTACTGTTGTATTCTTTGATAAATTCCATGATTGGAATTCCATGTTGACCCAATGCTGGGCCGACTGGCGGGGCTGGCGTTGCTTCTCCAGCCGCAAGATTGAGTTTAAATGATGTTTTGACTATTTTTGGTGCCATATCCAGTTGAAAATTTCTAATTGACCTAATTACTAAATAAATCCCAAATCTCCATTCCCAAATGACCAATTTTGTTCATTGGTATTTGGCACTTGTTCATTAGTTAGAAATTAGGAATTAGTAATTAGAAATTAAAGTAATTAGGTTAATTTAAAGTTTTTTCACTTGTAAAAAATCCAGTTCTACCGGAGTCTCCCGATCAAAAATTGAAACGAGTACGCGAAGCTTCCCTTTTTCGTCATCGATGCCTTCAACAGTTCCAAGAAAGTCTGCAAATGGCCCTTCGGTGATCTTGACAGCTTCTCCTTTTGAAAATTTTGCCTTATATTTTGGTTGCTCTTGCTGAACAAATCGCATGATTGCACTGACTTCTTTGTTTGATATTGGTGTCGGCTTTGTTCCTGCACCAATAAATCCCGTAACTCCTTCTGTCGTACGAACAACAAGCCATGACTGATCATCAAGCATCATGTGCACAAAAATATATCCAGGGAAAACCTTTTCCTTTTGAGTTGCTTTCTTTCCTTTTTTGATGACAACTACTTCACGTGTAGGTACAAGAATACCAAAAATTTTATCATCAACTCCCAAACTTTGGACTCTTTGCTCAAGGTTGTTTTTCACACGGTTCTCATGTCCAGTTTGAGAATGAAGAACAAACCACTTTCCTTCAGGATGAGCATCTTTTTTCTGTTCATCAACTGACGTTGGTTTTGTCGTATCTCCTTCTTGAGTCACTTCGGAAGGCTGTACTTCTGCCTCATCTGTAGTTTCCTCAACTTTTTCTTTCTTTTTTGCTTTTGCCATATATAAAATAAATTTTCAATTAATGAACTACCCGACAGCAAGCTGTGAGGCATCTCATTTGTCATCCCCGACCCGATCGGGGATCCAGTCTGGATTCCCGCCTTTCGGCCAAAGGCCGATCCGCCTCTGGAGGACGCGGGAATGACACAGGACCAACCTCGAAGCAAAGCTTCGAGGAATTCTTTTGATTCATTCCAATCTATAATGTTTTCATTAACAGAACGCTCTATTTCGTGAGAAATCCGAGTCCTTTCGCCAACAAGAAATCAATTATACCGATATATATGCCAATAATCAAGGAGATGATGATGACTATGACGGTCAATTTGATTGTATCCGCTTTCGTTGGCCACGTCACTTTTTTGAGTTCGTTGAACAAATCAAACGCGAGAACCTTTGGTTTACTGTCTGCCATGAGGCATAGTATACAACACTTCAAAATAACTTGGAATATGGAATATAGGATTTGGAATATAGAATTATGAATATAGAGCCTGTGCGAAAACTACAAATTGTCATTCTAAGAGCTCTCCTTGTCATCCTGATCCCGATTAAAATCGGGAGAAGGATCAATGTATTGA
>PFSC01000018.1 GCA_002788865.1 Candidatus Roizmanbacteria bacterium CG_4_9_14_0_2_um_filter_39_13 | reverse complement strand
CAATCTGGATCCCCGATCAGGTCGGGGATGACACAAAATAATAATTGATATATTATGATACAGTTTTGTCAAAGACCGTGAACTCTTACTACTTGTAAAATATGACGGTCATCGGCTCATGCCCAATAAGGACATATGGGTAACCCTTTTTTTTGATATAATCGAAATCTTTTTCATCTTGAAGTATGATTTGATGGAGCAGTCCATTTGATGAAAATTTGGTCCTTGTGATCAGACCTTGTGCGCCGAGCGCCTCCATTTTGACCGAATCAAGCTCATTAAATTCGGGAGCAAACACGCATACACCTTCAAGGTCGTCATCGCTGTATGAGATCGAAGGGTCGAGATAGTAGATCGCCGCTCCAAAATATGGAGCCTTCTCCTGAAGTTTTGTCGTATGCACATCTTCAACTTTGAGTTCCAAATACCCGTCATATATTCCATCGACCTCTCCAATGAAAAAACAGTTGATAGTTGTATTCTCCTCCTGATCTTGTTCAATGGCGATAATTCCTGAGTCGTGTTTTATCTCGCGAAGAATTCCCGAGACCTCGCTTAGATATTGACGAGTGGAAAAAAGAGATTTGTTCTCTGCCAAAATATCATCTTTGTGAATGGGGTCTCCGATAGCGTGCTTGATATGTCGAAAAATTTGCTCTGGATCAAAGTTCAACATTTCTGCAATTGGGATGAAAATCGTGCTCTTTTTGGTGGTATGTGCAAGCGGTGTATTGAAATCTACTTTTTGTCTAGGTTCAACTACGATTTTTGACTTTTCAGGCATTTTTACCTTGATTTTCATGGCTTCTATATCATTTCAATTTATAGTAGACAATCATTGTACCAAGATTGTGTGTGTTGCGCGAGAAGAAATTTGTCGTAAGAGTTCAGAGTTTTTCAGGCGCATGTCATTCCCGAGTTCCGATGAAATCGGAACGTGGCAATCCACATTCAATAGAGATTGCTTCGTCACGTGAGTTCCTCGCAATGACAATATTCTTCAGGATTCAATCTTGTTAACATAGAAGGAGATCTTTGTTTTTCAAGCTATAATTTTGAGCATCAAAAGAGAAACTAGACCATTTGGTACGAAGTGAAAGGAAGTAAGGCGAGAAATCTCGCATACTTGATGTGTTTTGAGAGTGTGCGTTGATGCTTTGCACATACGCCACTGTCTTCACGACTCAGGATTTTTTTCCGTGGAGTCACAAATTTTTCAATATTCTCAATATCTTTGTAGTCAGGTTGGATTGAGTATTTACAAAAAAAACATTTCATATTTCTAAAAAAATTAATAAGAGCGTTTCAGTGTTCCAGCTCCTCAGCTATTCAGCATGTTCTATTCATATTTTGAGTCGCTGAGCTTCTGAGATGCTGATCTGCTGATCCGCTGGTTAAAACGGTATATCATCAGGATTGACATCCTCATCAGCTTGAACGCTTTCTTTTGGTTTAGGTTTTCTTTTTTCTTCAGACGATTCATCTTCATCAGAAGGTGGCGAACCTGCATCTGAGGCGCTGTCATTTTTTTGAGCCTCTGAGGCGTCTCCTGGCTTTGTGTCATAAAAGACAATGAAGTCATCAAGAACAATCTCAGTTATATTTCGTTGTTGTCCGTTTTTGTCAACATATCCTCGATACGTGATTCTTCCATCGACATATACTTTTTTACCTTTGGATAGAAGCTTGTTGCATAGCTCTGCAACTTTCTGCCAAGCGACGATTCGGTGAAACTGTACTTCATCTCGAGTCTTGCCTTCTTGTGTGACCCACGAACGATTTGTCGCGACTCCAAATGTACACACGGCAGTACCTGTTGGAGTATATTTGAGTTCTGGATCACGGGTCAAATTCCCGAGAAGTGTGATCTTATTGATCGATCTGCTTGACATACGTATTGTTACAATTATTTATCCGAGTCTTCTTCGTGTTGAAGCAATAATGACCTCAAAACGACTTTATCAAAAATTAATTTCTGTTTAAATTCTTTAACCATTTTTTTATCAAGTGAAATTTTCCAAACAATAAATTCCGCTGACTCTTTCTTTCCTATTGGGTAGGCAAGAAGCTTCTTTCCCAAAGACTGTTCACTGAGTTTTTTCCCTTTAAATGAAGCCAAAATTTCTTCTAAAGTCTTTATCGATGTTGTGTCATCTGCCAAAAACGTAAACTCAAAAGTACTCATATTTCATGTGGTCGCGTATACTGTATTCTTAGGTACGAAACGCAATAACTTTGATAACATTTGATAGTCATACATCATGTACTATTTTAGTACGATTTCCGAAAATCAAGCTTTATTATACCATTGCAGTAAGAAATTACAATGATTGCAAAAAAAATACTTATATCACTTGGAGCGGCAGTCTTATTTGTTGTCATATTGATCTATACGCGATTCGTTGGTATTGACTGGGGTCTTCCGTATCCGATGCATCCTGACGAGCGAAATATGGTTGTCGCTATTTTGGGAATGACCTGTCAAGAAGGGTGGAGCTTGGGATGTTTGAGCCCAAATTTTTACGCGTATGGTCAATTTCCTCTTTTTATTGGATATTTCATGTCTCTTGCATCGAGCGTGTATGCCCATACGATGGGGATAGATTTTAATACCGTAGTTATTTCTCTGAGGGCTCTATCTGCCGTTTCATCGGTGGCAACCGTGTTTGTTTTGATAAAAATCGCTACAATGCTTTCTCGAAGATCTCTTGCAAATATTTGGACAGCGGGCCTATTGTTTATTTTCTCTCCAGTATTCATACAGTTTTCTCATTTTGGAACGACGGAGTCTCTTCTTATGTTTTTTGTAATTCTTCTTGTTTATTACTCTATATTCCTTATCCAAGACAACATTCCGCTTTCAAAATATGTTTTGTTTGCAGGATTGGCGTATGGACTCGCGGTAAGCACCAAAGTTTCTTCGGTATTTTTTGCCGTGATACCGATCATAGCCATACTTGTATTACTTCCAAATAAAGATCAAAAATATTCAATGCAGTCTCTTTTTTTCTCGCTGGTCAAGATTGCAGCGTTTTCTGTAGTTGTGTTTGTTGTGACGTCCCCTTTCAATCTCATAGATTGGGAGCCATTCATACATTCGATGAATTATGAGTCGGAAGTAGGTATTGGTATATACAAGGCGTTTTACACCCGCCAATTTGAGTACACAATTCCTTGGATTTTTCAGTTCATAAAGACGTTTCCCTATGCGCTTGGCATCCCGATGGTCACATTTGCAACAGTAGGATTTGTACTCCTTCCGTGGAAGAGGGAGTATATATTCCTACGGCTTTCAGCTATAGCGCTCTTTCTCCCAAACGCATATCTGTATGCCAAATGGTCACGGTTTTATGCTCCGGTGTATCCTATCATCCTACTCATTGGCACAATGTTTTTTGTACAAGTTGTGGATAGTACGCTACAAGTTTGGAGGTACGAGTCGCAAGTACTTGGCATTCTGAGAATTTTGGGAACTCTTCTCATCATACTTCCTGGAGTTGCATATCTTGCCATTTATCAAAATCCTGATGTGCGGTTTATGGCATCAAAATGGATATATACAAACATACAGTCGCAATCGCATATTCTCTCAGAAACTGCAAATGTAGTCGATATCCCCATGCCAAATCCATATATAGACGATCAGATCGTAGCTCAAAAAAATCTTCAACCAGTCTCGTTTGATTTTTATGAAGTCGATTTCAACGAGAACATAGAGCAAGATTTAAAACATGAGATTGATACTGCAAAGTATATTTTTGTTCCGTCGAGGAGAATATATTGGAATCATACGTGCTTCGAACAAATTTCAAATTTCAAATTTCAAATTTCAAATTTTGAATATACAGTATCGCCATATGAAGAGGAGCGGTGTGAGAAGTTGCAAGGAACATACCCAATTCTGAACGCGTATTATGACGATTTGTTTTCGGGGAAACTTGGCTTCACTCAAGTTACAGAGATCGGCTCCTACCCGCGAATTGAGCTTTTCGGGCGCACGATTATTGAATTCCCTGATGAACCTGCTGAGGAGACATGGACCGTGTTTGATCACCCCGTAATTCGTATCTTCGAACGTAAGAGTTCACAAGTCTCGACACACATGTCATTGCGAGCGGAATGAAATGGAGCGTGGCAATCCAAACATCATAGAGATTGCTTCGTCGTTGACACTCCTCGCAATGACATATTATGATATATTCTTGTCAAAGACCCTGAACTCTTATCTTCGAACGGAATCATTGATTTTTTACAACTTATAGTATAATTGGGGGATGGGATACGACATTGTGAATTATGTTCCTGAAAATTAGGCTACAAAGATAGATTCTTACGCGAGTTTGAAAATATTGTCCACAAACCCAATATCGTACGATTGGAGGAACATGAACTGCAATGGAGGATGCAAGAAAGCGAAATAAACCCAGTTCTAAAAATGAAAGAATTGTTTGGATACAGGCAAGAATTAACTGAAATGCATAAGGATACATATCTCTATTCAGAGCCAGGTCAGCAATTACTTCGACCAGCCCTTTATTCTATTCACGATTTATTAGACCGAGTGATGCCACTTGGAAGCTGCGAGCCATTGCACTTAGAGCCAATCGCGTCTGAATTACTTATTGCCACAGGCCTTGTAAGCGAGAAAAATAGTAAAAAAATAAAAGAGCGAGCGGTTCGGAGAGATCTACTTGGTAATCCAAAGCATGTTCCGAGGAATTCTTCGTTGTTTATGAGATCTCAAGAGGTTTCTGGTGCAGTGCTGATTGAACAGGCCCACACCGAGTTTCTCGAAGATTATACAGTCGACAGTAATCCTCTACCGATTGAATATATCCAATCAAATAGGTATGTCTCGTTCAGAAATGGTATATGGCATCTTGGGACGAAAAGAACTTCTCCATATATTCATACTATAATCAGACACAAAAATGGTTATCCTATCCACGAATATCGTCACGATCTTACGGATGGCTTGGCTTTTTTTGAAGAAATGGATAAAAAAAGTGAACCCACACAGGAAATTGTTGGTCAGAGAGAGGTGGCAATAATACTACTTAACTTAGAAGAGAATTGTCGAACAAAGGCACGTTAATCACAATACTTTTCGCTACACCTTCTCATCTCTCCTCTCTTCCTCTATACTAAATTCATGTCACTCAAACGATTCTTCAATCCGCGCTCGGTAGCGATTGTGGGTGTATCTGAAAATCCTCAGAAGGTCGGCCATCTGGTTGCACGCAACATGATTGACCAAGGATATGACAAAGAGCTGTATTTTGTCAATCCCTCAGGCGCCACAATCCTTGGGAAGCAATCATTCAAAGATCTGAAATCTATCGGGAAATCGATAGATTTGGTTGTTCTTGCGGTCCCTGCGCCTATTGCCGTCTCATATCTTGAACGTGTGAATCAAGTCGGATGTACAAATGTAGTCATGTTTGCTGCAGGATTTGGAGAAACGCATACACCTGAAGGAGATATTCTTGAAAAAGAACTCCTCAAGAAAGCCAAAGAATACAGTATTTCGGTCATTGGCCCAAACTGCATAGGATGCATAAACACAGGAAGTGGTCTCAATGCAACATTTTTCAATACCATTCCCCCAATAGGAAATATCAGTATCATCTCGCAATCTGGCGCGCTCGGTAGCGCGATGCTTGATTATCTTGCCGCAAAAACACACATTGGACTATCTCATTTTGTGAGTCTCGGAAACAAAAGTGTGATCGACGAATCTGATTGTCTCGAGTATTTTTTGGAAGATACTGCGACCGATGTGATCGGACTGTATTTGGAGGATGTGAGAGACGGAGATAGGTTTTCAGAAATTCTTGCGCGAGTGTCACAACGCAAGCCAGTGATAGTCCTGAAATCAGGTCGAACCAAAGAAGGGTCACAGGCTGCAATGTCCCACACCGGGAGTATGGTTGGAGATGACGAGATTTTTTCAAGTGTGATTTGTGAGGCTGGTGGGATCCGAGCAGATTCCTTTGCTGAGTTTCAGATGCTTCTCAAGCTCTACAGTCTTGGAGCCGTCCCAACAAATCGTAATATCCTTGTGCTTTCAAATGCTGGAGGGATGGGCGTGCTGCTTGCAGATGAGATCGTCAATCAAAAACTTCATTTGGTAAATGTGTCTGAGGATACGAAAATAAAATTGACACGGGCTTTTGAGGATACAAAAAAAATCACTGTTCATAATCCGATTGATTTGCTCGGAGACGCGAGTGCGTTTGACTACAAAAAAGCAATCGATCTGACCATGAAAGAAAAGGATATCGGCGGCGTCATCGTACTTCTGACCCCGCAAGCAAATACCGAGATCATAGAAACAGCTCAAGTGCTCCAAAAGGTATACAAGTTGCTGAAATTCAAACCACTGTACCCAATTTTTATGGGAAAAAAGAGCGTATCTGCAGCGCATTCATATTTTGAAAAGGAAGGGATTGCCAGTTTCAGATATTTTTCGGAGCTTCCTTGCGCTCTTGCAAAGATGTGTGATGCACGAGAAATACAATCTCAGATCAGCGCAAACGGCCTCACTTCAGAGTTTTCCATCCAAATCGCCACTCATATTTTTGATGTCGATTCTATGTTCATTGAACAGGAAGGAAAGCCATTTTTGAATCAGTATGATTCTCTCAAACTTCTCGAGTGGTCTGGAATCGCTACTGCTCCCATATATCATGCAACGTCAAGAGACGATCTCCGATTGATAGTCGAAAAGGTGGGCTTCCCGCTTGTTGCCAAGCTTGCGTCAGACAAAGTCACTCACAAAACCGAAGTCAAAGGCGTCATCACGGGGATCACGGTCATGGAAGAGCTTGTCACAGCGTATGATATGCTCGTGTCGGTGGGAGGGAAGGCTTCAGGATGCTATCTGCAAAAAGAATACTCAGGACATGAGCTCATCGTCGGAGCAAAAAAAGATCTAACATTTGGTACAGTAGTCCTTGTAGGGATAGGTGGAGTATATGCAGAGCTCATTCACGAAACAATGCAGTTTGTATATCCATTTTCCTATCCTCAATTTCTCCATGCACTTTCCCAAAGCAAGCTCGATATTCTCACCAAAGAATTTCGTGGTACGCCTTCGATCAATACGAGAAAACTGTACGAGACTGCCATGCGGGTGGGAACCCTATTTGATCGGTTTGATCAGATCGCAGAGATCGATATCAATCCACTCATCGTGTCTGGAGATGTGTTGACTGCAGTTGATGCGCGGGTCATATGCAAGGGTAAAGATATGTAGCTGCACATCATGTATATCCACAATGTTCATATGGACACATAACCTCTTTGCAACAAACATTTTCATTATTAAGTAACTGCACAATTCGTTTGTAGTTTCTGAGAAGCGATCCTTTCAGGTACCACAAATCTCTGGGCTTCAGCATTGATTCTAGTAGTTTTGCGGCTTGAAAAATATCTTCAGCATAGGCAGTTTTTTCTTTTGGAAAACCATTTTTGATCGCTTCGTCAATGGTGAATTTTCTGAGAGGTCCAATTCCGATTACAAAATCAATATTGAGTTTCGAGAGAAGTTCTCCGGTTTTTCTATGTTCGGCTTCGGGATGCTCAAGTTCCCCCATTTCACCAATGACTGCAATTTTTTTACCCTTTTCGTACTTGATCAACTCAAGGGTTTTGAGTCCGGTATTGGTACTCTGAGGATTTGCGCGAAGTGAATCGTTTAGTAACGTAGTATTCAACGGGCCTTTCTCCATATTCATTCTTCCACGTAGTGGTTTGATGTGTGAGATTTTTTCTTGAAATATGTCAACTATGTATTTTTTGCTAGCCGAATACGCAAGTAGATATGAAGCCATAATCGTATACACATGGTGAACTCCAATGAGGCCAGTTTTCAATACGAACTCCTTGTTTTGCAAACGAAATGTCGCAGATGTCCCTTCAAGACTCACTTGTATCGAATCAAGATCTACTGACATGTCGCAATCTGAGCTACTACCATACCATTTGATCTGTGCTTTGGTGTGCTCTGCCATTTTTCGCACGTGAACATCATCATTGTTGAGGATAGCGATGCCATCTGTAGGCAATGTCTCTATTAGTTTTCGTTTTTCTGTAATCAATGTCTCGATCGATCCCATATGCTCTTCATCGGTATGAACCGGAGAAATACCGGTCACGCATCCGATGCTCGGTTTGGCAATTTCAAGGTGATGAGCCATTTCTCCAGGATGATCTATTCCAAGCTCCCAGATCAAATATTTCGTCCACGGCATCACCTTCAGAGCAGTGATTGGTACGTTGAACGTTGTGTCGAGCGCGAGATCGGTGCATACGGTAGATCCAATCGAAGAGAGAACTTCTTGGGTCATGTGTGTGACACTTGTTTTGCCCTGACTTCCGGTGATTGCAAGCTGTGTAGGGTGCAAACGAGATAGCCATTTTTTGGCAAAAAAACGTTTGGCAAGATGATATTGTCTTTTTATGCCTCGTGGTGTGTAGATTGCCATATCATTCTTATTTTTTCTGAATCACATATCCGTCATCTGCATCTTCAATGGAGTATCCTGCGTCTTCAATCTGTATTCGCAGTTCATCTGACTTTTGAAAATCCTTATCTTTTCGTGCTTGTTGGCGTTCTTTTGCAAGGAGATCTATATGCTCTGGGATTGAGATGACGTCTGTTGTAGATGAGAGTTCAAGTCCGAGAATTCGGTTCACACGATCGAGAATATATATGTATTCATGTGGTTTGAACTTTTCTTCTTTGAGCATGTACCAGACATCACCCAGGAGTTTTGCAGTATTCAGATCGTCTGCAATGTCCTCTCTCAATGTTTTGAGCATGAATTGCGCGCCTCCAGAAAGTTCTTCATGGGACTTGGAGGCATTTTCTCCAGATCCTTTTGTGAGTTGTTGGTATTTGTTTTTGAGTTGCATGTAGCCTTCGGTTGAAGCTTTCACTGACTCCCAGGTGAAGTTCAGGGGTTTTCGGTAATGCGTTTGCGCAAAAAGATACCGCATGACCAGAGGGTCTATATTTCGATCTTTCAGATCCTTGAGTGTA
>PFSC01000168.1 GCA_002788865.1 Candidatus Roizmanbacteria bacterium CG_4_9_14_0_2_um_filter_39_13 | reverse complement strand
TTTAAGGCGAGTGTGTATTTAGCATTAATCATTATTCTAATAAGATATTCCTAGTTTTGAAATGGGTTCAAAGGAGAAATCAAAGTAATCAAAAGTGCACTCGCAAGACTAATGGCGATAGAAATGAGCAAAAGAAACAGAGCGCTTGAAATATAATTTCTCCGTGCAAGAGAAATACCTGCAGAAATTTTCATCAAGGGCCACATGAGTGGTGAAATGATCATACCACCAATCACAATCGCCGGTGAATCCTGCAAAAGCCCCAACGTACAGATGACTGATGAAGCAATAAGCAAAACAACATAGCTCGTTGAGAGAATTGCATTTTCAGAGAATTGCATTTTCATTGATTTTTTTCAATGTATCATGCCGATCCACTTCATGGATGTCGTCTACAATTTTGAGTTCATTGGTTGCCTTTTTCTGAAATATATTCATGTCTATTTTTATAGTATCATATCAGGTAGGTTTCTTAAAAATCACCGTTGAAGATCTGTCTCTTTGTATGAGAAAATGAATACCACTGTATGCATCGAATCATATACCTTTTCAAAACGACTACAGAAGAGTTTGTTCATGATAATGCCACACAGATGGCAGCAGCACTCGCCTACTACGCGTTATTTGCGTTTCCCTCAATACTGTTGATTAGTATCAATATTTTAAGTATTTTTCTTGAAGATATTGATGTTCAGACAACGCTCATTGGACAGGCTCAACGTATCACCGGAGGCTCTACATCTGAAATCTTGCGGCTCATGGTGGACCATCTTCATCAATACTCAGAGCTTGGAAACACAGCGCAATGGATAGGTATTATTGTGCTCATTATTGCAGCAAGCGGTGCATTAGGTCATCTTCAGGTATCATTAAACACAATCTGGAATATTGCCCCACATCCATCAAGAAGCTTTCTCATGACACTGAAACGACGATTTGTTGCTACGTTTTTTATTGGTGCTATTGGTATTCTCGTTCTTGCAGCTTTTATCTTCAACACCCTGATAAATAAAGTGGGATTTCAGATCTCAGGTCTTGTGGGTTTATCGCCATTTTTTCTTCAAAGCATGAATATCCTCATATCGTTTGTCGGAATAACAGTATTTATTACTCTCATTTATAAACTTATCCCCGAAGGTGATATGGCGTGGAAAGATATATTTATTGGGGCGCTTGTTAGCGCATTTCTTTTTATCTTAGGAAAATATGTCATTGGACTTATAATGACCAATAATTCCTTTAGTACGATCTATGGTGCTGCTGGTTCGCTTTTAATTTTATTGATTTGGGTCTATTATCTTTCTCTTATCTTCTTTTTTGGGGCAGAATTTACGCAGGTATACTCTCATCTGTATGGTAAAGGAGTTGCCCTGAGAAAAGGAACGGTGAGTGTAAAAGATCGTATTCTTTTAAAGAAAAATGGTGAGGAATTTAAGGCGAGAAAATGATCTAAAATTATTTCTTTTTTTCAATCCCTACCGTGTCTTTAACAAAAAAATCTACGCCATCAGTCTCGAGTATAAAATAGCCGGTATTTTTGATTGCATAACGGCGTAACTCCGCCTGCTTAGCCCACCCCAAATGAACGAGAAGATCGCGCATGACGCCACCATGGCAAACGGTAAGAATCGTTTTTCCGGGATGACCCACTGCAATTTCTCTCAAAAAAAGCAGTGCACGTGAAACCACTTCTTCGCCTGTTTCTACCGTTTCATTCACCCTATGTTGAAGCCATTCACTTTCTGCAAGCCCATGCCATTTTTCAAACAGAGTATTTATCTCTTGGGTATAATCATCCGTTGATATTCCTTCAAACTTGCCATAATTGCGTTCCCGCAATGCCTGAGTAGTGGTCACGACAAGGTCATGTTCAAGCGCTATGATTGCAGCAGTTTTATGTGCACGTATTAAATCTGAAGAATACGCATGATCAAAATGAATTTTCTTTAAATCCTGTGCTCTTTTTATTGCTTGGTTTACTCCGTTTTCATTGAGCGGAAAATCCATCTGTCCCTGTTGAATATGCTTGACATTGCCATCGGTTTCACCATGACGAACAATGTAAAATATGGTTGATCTATTTGTCATATATTTTAATGAATATTTAAGACTTCATTATATCGAAAACAGCTCATTTTGTGGCCATGATGAATTGATACATTCCATTCTGCGTCGTGATAGTTCACATATAAGAGTGTGTTTGGAAATCCTATAATTGATAGAGTTTAAATTGT